>JASFGN010000011.1:0-13099 GCA_050123735.1 Desulfobacterales bacterium
CGGGTTGTCGAGCTGCTGCCAGGCATCCGTAATCGCTCTCTGCTGAACGGCCTCGTCTTTTCCCCGCAGCGGTAACAGGATGTCTTCGACCCAGACGTGCAGGGGCCGGTTCTGTGTCCGGTTGCTAAACGGCAACACCAGGGTGATGGTTTCGGCCAGGTCGCCGACCACCTCATAGGAAGCATCAAACAGCCAGTCGGGGATTCCGGCCAGCTGTGCGGCCCATTCTTTGAGCTTGCGCGTCGGGACCACCTGGCGCGGTTTGCGGCCGATCAGAAAATGAATGGCCCAGACGGCATCCTCGGGGGGTGCCTGCTGAAAATAATCCACCAGGGCCTGAACTTTGACATTGGTACGGGTGGTTTCGTCCAGGGCCGTGTATAATTGTGAAAATAACTTCATAAAGGATGCTGATCTCGTTATTGAAGGCAGAACGCGTTTTTCATTCAATCGAAAAACCGCTCCACCATTCAAGCATTCAGAAGCGGCTGAACGGCTATGCTTCTGTGCGATCGATTCCGCTGCTGAACTGTGTTTCGACCTGACGGGCGTTCAGGCTCCGCTCGCGCAGATACCGCACCACTTCGGCTGAGTAGCCGTGCGTTACCCAGACGTTCTCGGCTTCGCTGGCCATGATCGTGTCTGTCAAACCGCGCCAATCGCAATGATCCGAAAGCACAAAACCCCGATCGACGACCCGCCGCCGGCGCATGCCCCGGATCTGCATCCATCCCGAGGTAAAGGCCTTACCGGGATTGGCAAATCTTCTGGTGTATGCCGGCGTATCGGCTGAGGGGGGTGCCACCACCATCGCTCCGGCAAAATTATTTTTGTCCTCTACGGCTGCCACATGGCGGGTGGCCGGCAGCGAAATGCCCGCCTGTCGATAGCATTGATTGACGTTTTCAACCGCGCCGTGGGTAAAGATCGGGCCGATGTCCGCGTCCAGACCGGCAATGACCCGCTGGGCTTTGCCCAGCGAATAGGCCAATAACACACTGGTTTTTGCCTGGGCCTGGTTGGCCCGCCACCAGCCGTTGATGTCTGCGAAGATGTCTGCCTGTGGTCGCCACTTGAAGACCGGCAGACCAAACGTCGATTCGGTCACAAATGTATGGCATTTTAGCTGCTCAAAAGCAGCGCAGGTCGAATCCGTTTCATTTTTGTAATCGCCGGATACCACCCATACCTGACCTTTGTGCTCAATTCTGACCTGGGCGGATCCCAGAACGTGTCCGGCCGGATGCAATGATACGGTAACGCCGTTGAGGGCCACCGTTTCGCCATAGGCCATCGGCTGCAGCCGGACATCTTCGCCCAGGCGCAGCCGCAGAAGCCCTTCGCTGTCTGCGGCGGCCAGATAGCGCCGGCAATCCGGCCGGGCATGATCGGCATGCGCGTGGGTGATAACTGCCCTGTCAACCGCCTGCCAGGGATCGATGTAAAAATCGCCGGGCCGGCAGTATATGCCGGCCGCGGTTACTTGGAGAAATTCATTTTTTGACATGTTAGGATCACCGTTAGATTGATTTTTAACCATTCGTTAACATAATTACCCTTAAGACCTTTGCAATATCTCAACCCTGAACCTTTGAACGCTGAACCTCGGAACCCAGGAACTGACACCTGAAACCATATCCCGGTAATGTGTCAGTGGCGAATTAAATGGTTAAATTGGAAATGAACAGTGATAGCGTGATTATCGTCGGAGCGGGGATTGCCGGTCTGAGCTGTGCCCGGCGACTGCATCAGGCCGGTATCCCCTTTCTGATTTTCGAGGGATCGGACCGCCTCGGCGGGCGCGTGAAGACCGATCACATCGACGGCTTTTTGCTGGACCACGGCTTTCAGGTTTTGCAGGGTGCCTACCCCGAAGCGCGCCGGCAGCTGGATTACCAGGCCCTGGATTTGCACTCTTTTGCGCCCGGCGTCATCATAAGGGCCGACGGACAATTTCATCGCCTGGCCGATCCCCGGCGCATGCCCCAGTACTTAAAGGAAACCCTGCGGGCGCCCATCGGCTCTTTTTCCGACCGCCTGAAACTGGTGCAATTGAGCCGTCGGGTCAGCCGCGGTTCGCTGGCGGATCTTTTCCGGCAGCCGGATATGCTGACCGGCGACTTTCTGCAATCCTCCGGCTTTTCTGAAACCATGATCGAGCGATTTTTCAGGCCGTTTTTCAGCGGCGTGTGCCTGGACCCGCAAATGCGCGTGTCCAGCAACTTCTTTCAATTTGTATTTCGGATGTTTGTCCGGGGCGATGCCACCCTGCCGGCGAATGGCATGGCGGCCATCCCCCGACAGCTGGCCGCGGAAATTCCGGCAGAAGCGATCCACTTCGGTCTGCGGGTGGCATCTGTAGCTGAAAACCGCATCCGTCTCGAGTCCGGCGAAGAAATGAAGGCCCGGGCAGTGGTGGTGGCCACCGACGGCCCCGAGGCCGCCCGTCTTTTAGGAACCGGCGAATCGATTGCCTCCCGGCCGGTAACCTGCGTGTATTTTGGCGCCGACCGCCCCCCGGTCAAAGAACCCTTTCTGGTGCTCAACGCCGACAAAAGCGGCCCGGTCCACAGCCTGAGCATACCCAGTCAGGTGGCGCCGGGCTATGCGCCGCCGGGACAGGCGTTGATATCGGTTGTGGTGCTCGGCCACCAGGATGTACGGGATGCCGCCATAGAAGAACAGGTCAGAGGGCAACTGACCGGCTGGTTCGGGCCGGTGGTTGACAGCTGGCGCATGATCAAGATGTATCGCATCCGGCATGCGCTTTCCGTCCAGACGCTACCGCTACCGGATCCAACCGTTCCGGCCGTTCGGATCAAACAGGGAATTTATAGTTGCGGGGAATATCTTAGCGCGCCTTCCACCCAGTGGGCCCTGTTCTCGGGCCGGCAGGCCGCCGAGGCGCTGATGGCGGATCTGAAAAAATAGGATCTCGATTTTAACGGTGATCATCTCCTTGACATAGAGCACGTAAAACGGCGTTGAAATTTCAACTGAATCCAAAACGTGTTTTTGCAAAAAACAGGCTGTCTGGCAACTTTTTTTCTTCGCATGTTCTCAGGGCCAGATGACAAATCATAAAAGATGAATAATATTATTGGATTACATGTGGGTTGTCGGTTCATTCATCAAAAAGGGGAATGGGTATGCAAACACAACCAAAGACGACTTTGTTGGTCATACGCCATGGTGAAACGCAATGGAATGCGGAGCAGCGTTACCAGGGCCATGGCGACAGCCCGCTTACTGAAACCGGTCGAAATCAAGCCAAGGCCCTGGGCCTTCGGATGAAAGCTTTTCAATTTGATTCTCTGATCAGCAGCGATCTGGGACGCGCGCAAAAGACGGCCGCCATCATTGCCGGTTACACGGGTCATAGGGTAGAAACCGATCGTCGCATCCGGGAAAGAAATTACGGCGTGCTGGAGGGTTTGACCGTTCCGGAGATAAAAGCCCAGCATTCAGAGATCTTAAATAAATTGGATCAGAATGATCCGGATTATGTGATCCCCATGGGTGAGAGTCATCGGCAGCATTACGGGCGGAATGTTTCATTTATTAACGAACGACTGAACCAGAAAGCCGGCACCAGCATTGCCCTTGTTGTTCACGGCGGGGTTCTGGATAGCATTTTTAGATATGTGGCCGGTCTGCCGCTGGATCGTCCGCGCTGCTTCACGACCAACAATGCCAGCCTGACGATTGTCACGCATGGCGACTTTTACGGCACAACCCGTTGGGTTATCGAAAGGTGGAATGATGTGGGGCACCTAAACGGTGTGGGGCAAAGTCGCGGTCTGGGATGATTTATAGCGATTGTCATAAAAAACGTTCCGTTTGCGGAATGTTATTTTGCTACAACAGCCGAAGTTGATATTTTCGAGAGGTGTGTCTTCTTCGGGGTAGGGTTCTGATATTCGACAGCTATCCTGCTTCGTCTTCGACTTCCTTTTTGAGCCTTGCGGATTGCTTGATGTATTCCTTGAGCTTTCGTTGAACCGCGCCGTAGACGGTTCCCTCGGGATAAATACCTTTTTTATTGGGCTTGCCGGCCGGAACCCCGGTCAGAATCTCAATGCCTTCTTCAACCGTGGTAACCCTGTATATATGGAACTTCTTTTTCTTGACGGCATCGATCACTTCTTTTTTGAGCATTAGATTCTGGACGTTAGCGGCCGGTATAATAACGCCCTGCCGGCCGGTGACGCCTTTTTCCTTGCAGACTTCATAAAAGCCTTCCACCTTCTGGTTGACATCGCCGATAGCCTGTATTTTCCCTTTCTGGTTGACCGATCCGGTCACTGCAATGCCCTGCTTGATGGGTATGCCTGCCAGGCTGGAGATAATGGCATATAGCTCGGTGGAAGAGGCGCTGTCGCCGTCGATGCCGTAATAGCTTTGCTCGAAGGTGATGCTGATCGACAGGCTGAGCGGGTGTTGCTGGGCAAAGGTGCGTCCCAGATATCCGGTTAGGATCAACACACCCTTGTCGTGGGTGCTGCCGCTGAGCTCGGCTTCGCGCTCGATGTTCACAACCCCCTGTTTACCCATATAGGTTTCGGCGGTGATGCGCGCCGGCCGGCCGAATGAGAATTCGCCGATCTGGTAAACCGCCAGGGCATTGACCTGCCCGATTACGGCGCCCTTCACATCGATCATAATGGTGTTGTCCAGGTAGGATTCATGCATCTTGTGCTCGTACAGATTATGGCGGAAGCGATGATCGTTAAAGGCTTTGATGACATGCTTATCCGCTACCAGGCGGGCGTTGCTCTTGCGGGCCCAGTAATCTGCTTCTTTAAGAATACCGAGGATGGGACCGAATCGAATGGACAGCTTATTTTTGTTGGAAACGTATTTTTCGCCATACTCCACCATGAGGGCCACACCTTTGGGGGTAAAGGGCAGCAGATTTTCCTCACGGCAGACCCGGGCGATAAAATGGGCATACTGCTGAATGGTGCGCGGGGTGCGATCAACTTCCGAGTCAAAATCGGCCCGCACTTTAAATATTTTATTGAACCGGAGATCTTCACTTTGAATGATTTCAAAGATTTCATAGCTGCCCAGCAGGATGACCTTCACATCCAGGGGGATGGGCTCCGGCTTAAGCGAGGTGGTACCAAAGCCGGTTTCTTCCGTAATGTCTTCGATTTGCAGGCATCTGGTGCGCAGGGTTCTTTTCAGCGCATCCCAGACGTAGGGGTTCATCATCACCGAATCGATTTCCATGATCAGAAAGCCGCCGTTGGCACTCAGCATAGAGCCGGCCTGGACCATCGTAAAATCGGTGTTAATGGTGCCCATGAACGCCCGTTTTTCGATGCGACCGAAAACATTATAATAGGTCGGGTTGGTTTCGAAGATAACCGGCGCACCCTTGGTGGATTCCTGATCCACCAGAACATTGACTTCATATTGCGGAAAAGAAGCATTAACATTGCGCGGCGCCTGTTCCGTTGGCGGCGCTTCACCTTTGTTTGGCGGAATAAACAAATTGAAATTTTCGACGATATGCTCCTGAACCGCATTCAGGTGCGCAACGATGTCTTCGCAGGCTTTGAATTCTTTGCGCATCGGATCCAACCGTTTTTTGACCGCCAACAGCGCATAGGTATCCATCAGCTTTTCGATATCGGCATGCAACGCCAGGTTGTTTTTGTCCATCTCCACGGCGGTGGCTTCGATTTCCGCCTGGACGAGCCTTAGATTTTCTTCGATTTTAGCTCTGGTCTTGGCCGGAAGGGCACTGAATTCTTCGGTAGTAATCGGTTTTCCCTTGATCATGGGGATGGTTTGAAAATCGTCTTCGGATTGCTCGATATACAGGCTTTTTTCGGCGGCATACGCTTCCAGTTGCTCAAAACGCGCATGCTGCTGTTGCGCAAATGCGTTTTTTAATTTGGATAATTTTTTTAAATAAGCATCGTCTTCAAATACTTCGGGCAACTCTTTTTTTAAGCCCTCGATGGCCCGTTTCATCTTTTTGCTGAATTGAATGGCGGTACCGGGTGGCACCGCGATGGCTTTGGGGCGAAATTCGTCTTTGAAATTGTTAACCAGACACAGGTCATTGGGGGTGGGTAAGCGTTTGGCGTGCTTGTTGACCAGATCTCTGACTATTGTCGATTTGCCGGTGCTGGCCAAACCGGTCACAAAAATATTGTAACCGGGATCTTCCATGTTCAGGCCGAAGTCAATGGCCTTGACGGCACGCTCCTGACCGATCACCGTATCCAGGGGCCTGACCTCGGATGTGTTTTTAAACTTGAAGATCTTCGGATCGCAAATCAGCCTTAAATCGGAAACCTTTACCTCAAATTTCTTCGCCATAATTCTTCCAATTCAGTAGAGGAAATAAGATTATTTTATTGCCAAACAGTACCAAATATATGGCTATTTTAATGTTAAAAATTGGCTTTAAAAGGTTAGATGATATTCGAGGGCAAGGCTTAATTCGCTTCAAAAGCGGAGCGTACACGATAGTACGCGAGTATTTTGAAGCGGATTGTAACGCAGCCATCGGATATCAGATGAGGTTTTAAAGCTAATTTTTAAGTATAGCAAGGAAGATTATATTTTACAAACTTGTCAGCGGTTTATAATGCTGCGGCTGTCTGTCGGTTAAAACATTATTGATGGGATTGAAGGATTTATCACGTGTTTGGGCCGGGGTGATATCTGCCACCAGAACCGCATCGTCATGGCTTGCGGCCTGTGCCAACACACGACCGTTATAATCATAAATAGCGGACCGGCCTTTGAAACTCAGCTCTTCGTTATTTCTTTTTTCAACACCGGCCCGGTTGGCCACCGCAAGATAGACTTTGTTTTCGATGGCGCGGGCGGGCATGACCTGTTGCCAGGCCTCGGTGATCAAATTGGCCGGGCAGACGATCACATCGGCGCCCAGCAGGGTCAGCACCCGGGCCGATTCGGGGAAACGCCAATCATAGCATACCATCGGTCCGATGCGGACATCCCGCTTTTTATCCGCCACCACAAAAAAGCCGGTGTCGCCGTGATCAAAGCAGTCGTTTTCTTTATAAAAAAGGTGGGTTTTGCGGTAGACAGACGGTTTTTTGGTTTCCGGAATGACGACAAAACATGAATTGTAAAAGTTTTTTTGATGCCGTTCGGCAAACCCGGCCACAATGACGGCATTTTTATTCTGTGCCATGCCACAAAAAAAATCACCGCTCGCACCACCGGCAGTTTCAGCCACCCGCTCGATTTCTTCCCGGGAAAGGAAGAAATAACCGGTGGTGCACAGCTCAGGAAAGACAATAATATCGGCTGTTACATTCTCCACCAGCTGTTGCATGCGGGCAAAGTTTGTCTTCTTGTCGCCAAACTCGGGTGTAAACTGGACAACGGCCAGCTTCAATTGTTTCATCGTAGCACTCTTCCTTTCATCCAGGTTGGCGATGCTGATTTATAATAAACGATCAAGCCTCTGGTTGCTGGCTTCTGGTGACCGGCTGCCGGCTGCTACCTCTGAACCTGTAAACACAAAGAGTCAAGTTATCGTAAAGACGAACGTCCAACATTCAACGCTTAACGTCCAACGTCGAAAGGTTGATCGGAATTGGCCGGCTTAAGAGCGAGGAGCGAAGCGATAGCCAAATTGGAAGTTCGACGTTGAAAGTTCGATGTTGGGCGTTAATTTTTGCGTCCGCTCAACCGTGAACCTATGAACCCTGAACCTTTGAACCTTTGAGATACCGCTGAAAACACCTCGCCGTATGAGACTTGCCCGCAAATTTTAGAAGCTCCGGCGGTGAGCCGGCGGCGACCACGCGGCCGCCGTCATTGCCGCCTTCAGGTCCCAGATCGATAATATAATCGGCTTCCTTGATGATTTCCATGTTATGCTCAATAATGGCGACGGTGTTGCCTTCATCAACCAGGGCCTGCAAAACGCCGATCAGACGTTGAATGTCGGCCAGATGCAAACCGGTGGTCGGTTCGTCCAGAATGTAAAGGGTATGACCGTTGGTGCGCTTCACCAGCTGCTTGGCCAGTTTGATGCGCTGGGCTTCTCCGCCCGACAGGGTGGGACTGGGTTGTCCCAGACACAGATAGCCCAGCCCGACATCGCACACAAACTGCACGGCGCGTCGAATGGGGGGCACGGCTGAAAAGAAGCGAACGGCCTCGGCAAAGGTCATTTCCAAAACCTCGGCCATATTTTTTCCCTTGTACAGGATGGCCAGGGTTTCCTTGTTATAGCGCTTTCCACGGCACACCTCACAGGGCACATAGACATCCGGTAGAAAACTCATCTCCACCTTGGGCCGCCCCTGGCCCTTGCAGGTATCGCAGCGACCCTCGGCAACGTTAAAGGAAAAGCGGCCGGGCTTGTAGCCTCTGGCCCTGGCAGCCGGCGTCATGGCAAACAATTTGCGAATATCGCCTAAAAAGCCGACATAGGATGCCGGCACCGAGCGCGGCGTGCGGCCGATGGGACTGTGATCCACCTCCAGCACCCGCTGAATCTGCTGCCAGCCCTTAATCTCTTTGCATTTGCCGGCCGGGTATTTTTTCTTTTGCATCCGATTGCGCAGCCCCTTGTACAGTGTTTCTTTGAGTAAAGAGGATTTGCCCGACCCCGAAACGCCGGTGATGCAGATTAAGCGGCCCAGGGGTAAATTCGTGCTGATATTCTTCAGATTATGGGTTTGCGCGCCCTGAACCTTCAATTTTTTGGCCGTGCGGTAAGGCCTGAGGCGCGAAGAAATCTTTTTGGGATGGCCGTCGATCAATGCACCGGTAATCGAAGCTTTCGCTTTTTTCAATTGGCTCAATCCGCCGGATGCCACCACCCTGCCGCCATCCTGCCCGGCGCCGGGTCCCAGATCGATGATCGTGTCCGCCGCCCGAATGGTTTCCTCGTCATGTTCGACCACCAGAATGCTGTTGCCCCGATCCCGCAGGGTCTTGAGGGCATCGATCAGTATCCCGTTATCGCGGGCATGCAGGCCGATGGTGGGCTCATCCAGAATATAGCAAACCCCGGTCAGATTGGAGCCCAGCTGGGCGGCCAGGCGAACCCGCTGGGCTTCACCTCCGGACAGGGTGTCGCCGCTGCGTGACAGCGACAGGTAGGACAAACCCAGCTGGTTGAGCAAAGACAGCCGGGTCAGGATTTCGCTGACCACCGGCTCGGCAATCGGCTGTTGCAGCCTGGCAAACTTTAATTTTTTGATGGCGTCAAATGTGTCGCGGGCCGGTTTTTGCACCAGATCCCAGATGGAATGACCGCCAACCTTGACCGCCAGGGCCTGGGGCTTGAGTCGGCTGCCGGCGCATGCGTCACAAACCGCGCTTTCGACAGGTTCTTCATCATCCTCGATTTCCACAAAGCCGGTAACACCCAGTCCGCCGCAAGCCGGGCAGGCGCCCTGTTTGCTGTTGAATGAAAACAGCCGCGGATCAAGCGGCTCCAGACTGATACCGCAGGTCGGGCAGGTTCCGGACAGGCTCAAAATCTCTTCCTGACCGTGGCGGTCCAAAAGCGTGAGGCTGCCCTTGCCGATTTTAAGCGCCTGATCCACCAGTGACGCCAGATTTTTGGACGGCAGCTGCCCGACGACCAGCTCGATCGTGTGCTCGTGATAGCGGCTCAAAGCCATGCCCTCCTCGAGCGCGGTCAAACGGCCATCGATGCGGGCCTCTCTAAATCCTTTTTTCAGCGCCCGGGCCAGCACTTCCTTGTGAAAGCCCTTGCGCCCGAAAACCTGGGTGGCCAGAACGGTGGCCGGCTTGCGGGCAGATCGTTTGCGCAGCTGCGTGACGATGGCATCCTGGCTTTGTGCTGTCAGTTGCCGGTCGCATCCCGGGCAATGCTGGCGGCCCAGTTTGCTGAACAGCAGCCGGAGAAAATGATAGATTTCGGTAAGGGTCGCCACTGTCGAGCGGCGGCTGGAATGGCTGATGCGCTGTTCGATGGCGACGGTGGGCGCCAGGCCGGTGACCAGATCCACATCCGGACGTTCCAGTATTTTCATGTACTGGCGCACGTAGGGCGCCAGGCTTTCCAGGTAGCGACGCTGCCCTTCAGCAAACAGAATATCGAAAGCCAGGGTGGATTTGCCCGATCCCGAAACCCCGCTGAGCACCACCAGCTCGTTCTGGGGAACGGTCAGGCTGATGTTTTTTAAATTGTGCTCCCGGGCGCCTTTTAAGGCAATGTGGTCCGATGCCGCCGACGTGCTGAATGCGGTCATCGGATCGGCAAGGCCCGCCGCTCGGCCTGATTTGGAGCGTTTCAGCCGTCCCCTGCCATCCAGATAGGCTTTTAAAAACCGTCCGGTGTGCGAGTCGTTGTTGCGGGCAATTTGTCGGGGTGTGCCGCTGGCGACCAGCCGACCGCCGTCATCGCCGCCCTCGGGCCCCAGATCGATCACCCAGTCGGCGGTCTTGATCACATCCATATTGTGCTCGATGACTAGAACCGTATTGCCGCCATCCACCAGGCGTTGCAAAGCGGCAAGCAGTTTGCCGATGTCGTCAAAATGCAGGCCGGTGGTGGGCTCATCAAATATGAACAGGCGATGCTCGGCCTTATTGCCGTCGGTCGTTAAATGGCGCGACAGTTTCAGGCGCTGGGCTTCACCGCCCGACAGGGTGTTGATGGGTTGGCCCAGGCGCAGATAGCTCAGGCCGACATCGGCCAGCGGTTGCAGGGCGCTCACAATTTTGGGTTGATCGTCAAAAAATTCCAGGGCCTGGCTGACGGTTAGATTGAGAATATCGTTGATGTTCTTGCCCCGGTAGGTGACTAGCAGAATCGCTTCCATGAAGCGCCGGCCCCGGCAGTCGGGGCAGGTGATGAACACATCCGACAGAAACTGCATCTCCACTTTTTCAAATCCATCGCCTTTGCAGGTCTCACAGCGTCCGCCCTCGACGTTAAAGGAAAAATAGCCCGGCCCGAAGCTTCTGGCGCGGGCCGCATCGGTGTCGGCCAGCAGTTTACGGATGGGATCGAGGGCCTTGGTGTATGTCAGCGCGTTGGCCCGCGGAGTGCGGCCAATGGCGCGCTGGTCGATCAGGACCACATCATCGATGTGGCCGATTCCGCTGATTTTCTGGTGCCGACCGGGCCGGTCCTGAGGGTCGCCCAGGGCGCGTTTGGCGGCTTTGTAAAGAATTTCTTCAGCCAGCGTGGATTTGCCGGATCCGGATACGCCGGTCAGGCAGACAAACAGCCCCAGCGGTATATGAACATCGATGTTTTTTAAATTATTTTCAGCAGCTTTCTTTATCGCAATCCAGCGGTTTTTTTGGGGGCTGCGTTGCGGGGTGTCCAGCCCGATGCGGCGTTGGCCCTTCAGATACTGACCGGTCAGCGAGCCGTTGACATTGGCGGTGGGGCCAAAATACATGACTTTGCCGCCTTTTTCTCCGGCCCGGGGTCCCAGATCCAGCAGATAATCGCTTTCGCGGATAATTTCCGGATCATGCTCGACGACCACAACCGTATTGGACAGGTTGCGCAGGCCTTTTAAAATACGGATGAGCCGGTGGTTGTCGCGGGGATGCAGGCCGATGCTGGGCTCATCCAGCACATACAGGGTATTGACCAGCGAAGATCCCAGGGCCGAGGCCAGGGCCACCCGCTGGACCTCACCGCCGGACAGGGTGCGGGATTGACGGTCAAGGGTCAAATACCCCAGACCGACATCCTTCAGATAGGTCAGGCGGTTGCGGATCTCATCACGCACCAGCCGGCCGGCTTCGTCCCCGGGGGCAAGTGTCAGGCGGTCGAAAAAATCAAGGGCCTGCATTACATTGGATTGATAGACCCGGTCGATGGTGCGGTCGGCCAACCGGAACAGCAGGGTCTCGTCTTTGAAGCGCGTGCCCTTGCAGTCCGGACAGATATCATAGCTGCGGTAGCGCGACAGAAATACGCGCACGGGCATTTTATAGGTTCGGCTCTCCAGCCAGCGAAACAGGCCTTTGACGCCATAGTAGTCGGGGGTGCCTTCGATGATGGCCTTTTTGTCGGCCGCTTTTAAGCGCTTGAACGGTACCCGGGTGGAAATCTTACGACGCCGGCAAAAATCCACCAGATCATCATATTCCATGCGCCCGTCTTTTTCTGAGCCAAAGGGCTTAATGGCGCCTTCGGCCAGTGAGCGCGAATCATCCGGGATAATCAGATCCAGGTCGATGCCGATGGTGCGCCCGAATCCCCGGCAGGTATCGCAGGCACCCAGCGGGCTGTTAAAAGAAAAAAGGTTCGGCAGCGGTGGATAATAAGTAATGTTGCATCGGGCGCATTGCAGCTGGTTGCTGAAGGCCCTGTGGCCGTCGGGCGGTATCCAGACATCCAGTTGCCCGCCGCCAAAGCGGTAGGCCAGTTCGAGGGAATCCAGGATGCGCTCCCGATCCTTGGCGCGCAGAATCACGCGGTCCGCCAGGACCGGAAGGACGGTCTGGTGGGCTGCGGGCTGCCATTCATCCAGATGGGTGATACGGCCATCGAGGTAGAGACGGTCAAACCCCATTTGCATCAGAAACCGGCGCACTTCTTTGATCGGTACCCCCTCCAGTTGATACGGAAAAGTGATAACGATCTGAGCGCCTTCCTGCTGGCTATTTAAAAAGTCCCATACGTGCGCCGGTGTTTCGGGCCTGACCTGCTGGCCGCACGATCGACAATGAAGCTCCCCCAGACGGGCGTACAGCAGTTTGACGTAATCGGTGATTTCGGTCATGGTGCCGACCGTCGAGCGCGAGGTCCGCACCGGGTCTTTGCGGTCGATGGCAATGGCCGGCGGGATGCCTTCGATTTTTTCCACCTGCGGGCGATCCATGCGGTCCATAAACTGGCGCGCATAGGGTGAAAACGTTTCCACATAGCGTCGCTGGCCTTCGGCATAGAGGGTATCAAAAGCCAGCGAAGATTTGCCGGAGCCGCTGACACCGGTGACCACCGTAATCCGGTTCAGGGGGATGTCAATATCCAGATTTTTTAGATTGTGCTGACGGGCACCTGTGACCCGAATCGATTTCATTTTCATTGGTTTCAACGTTGACAATGATGCCAGAGGTTCTAAGTACACGGATATGGCGCCTATTATCG
>JASFGN010000012.1:0-13040 GCA_050123735.1 Desulfobacterales bacterium
TAACGCCCAGGTCTAAAATGGCGTCGATATCTTTGCGGATGCTCTCATCATCCAGCCGAAAGGTGGGGATGGCATCCGAGGCCCAGCCCCCTGCCATCTTTTTTTTCTCAAAGATCTCCACTTCAAAGCCCCGCAATGACAGGAAATGGGCACAGGAAAGGCCCGAAGGACCGGCACCGATGATCCCCACTTTGATGCCGTTGGGCCGGGCGGGTTTTAGCGGCGGTACCGTCTCGGCGGTCTGGGCCACAAAGCGTTTAATCTCCCGGATCAGCAGGGGATCGTCATAGTTGATGCGGGTGCACTTGGTCTCACACACGTGATCGCAGACCATACCCTGGATACGGGGAAAGGGATTGGTTTCTAATATCACCTGCAATGCCCTGGCGTAGTCACCCCGGGCCGTGTAGTACATGTAGCCGGGGATATCCTGGGTAGCCGGGCAGGTGGCCATGCAGGGGGCGCCGATGCAGTCGAAGGTTCCCAGTTCGCGGTGGGTCTTGATGGTCTCAAAGGGGAAGTGCTCTTTTTTGTATCTGGCACCCTCCACCACGGCCCCCGCATATTGTTTTAAATTTTCCCAACCGGCCTGGACCGGATCCTGATGACCCCTGCCGTGGGCCACGACGAACGCATCGATGGTCCGGGCGTTTGCAGAGCTGAATGCCTCGTTGAGTTTTTCAATATATTGGGACAGGCGGCCGTAGCCACCGGGTTTAAGAAGGTCGGAGCAGACGGTAATGGGCTTTAAATTGCAGGCCAGTACCGGGGCGACATTGGTGTAGTCAATTCCCGCGCAGAAGGAAATATCCAGCGCTCCTTGAAATTCCGCCTGCAGGCGGGCGGCCAGATTGATGCTGATGGGATGCAGGGAGCGGCCGCTCATGTAGACCATCTGCTCGTTTTTAGGTAAATTTTGATCCTGGTTTTGGGTCTCAAGGGTGTTGGTCAGCTTGATGTTGAAGGCCACACCCACCCTGCGGGCGCTTTCCATCAGGGAGCCGATTAGGGCCACGCCGTCGGGATATTTCAGGTCGTGGTCAAAAGCCAGGTCGGGAACCCGGGTCTTGTAACCGAGCTTATCATTAAGGATTCCGCGCACCCCCTCGGCTCCCAGCAGGGTGGGATTGAGTTTGATGGTGGTGTGAAGTTTGCGGTCCTCCACAAAATAGCGGCCTATTTTTTCCACCTCGCCCGGCGGGCAGCCGTGCATGGTGGAAACGGTGACATTGTTGGACATGCAGTCGGGAATATGCAGCTTCTTGATCCGGGGATAGATATGGGCCAGGCGCACGATCTTTTGCTCCTTTTCTTTGGCGCAATCGGCCATGCGGTCCAAAAAGCGCTGCACTGTGGGACTTTGAATCCCTTCCAGATTGTAGCCCACACTCATGTTGAATATAAAGCCCGACTCGTCAGCAGATCCCCAGCCGAACTTGTCTTTAAGAATATGAAGCACGATCCAGGCGTTGAGGTATTCGTCAAAGGATTGGTCCAATTTCAGCTCCTGGGACCACTCGCAATTGTAGCCTTCATCGGCCATATCGATGCAGGGCTTGCTCACCTCCAGTTCATCCAGCACCTGGACGGTCTTGAGTTCCAGATAACGGGCGCCCGTCAGCCAGGCGGCAACCAGGTTCTGGGAAAGCTGGGTGTGGGGCCCGGCAGCCACCCCCAGGGGGGTTTCCAGCAGTTGCCCGTAACGATGCATCCTGAAAGGATGTGTCCGTTTCGGGACAAAGAACAGATCTTTGTGGATACCGAAGATATGTCCCTTTTGTTCATCTTCGAAAATCCATTTGACCAGGGTCTCAATATTGCATCCCCATAACTTATCGCTTGTCATTGTGGCCTCCTTAATCGGTGCGCTGCTTGGATGGTTTCAGCGGCGGTGACCATCAGACCGCTTTTAACCAAAAACGCCTGCATGGATAATGGCGATTCCCCCGGGCCTACATCTTTTCCCAGAGCTTGCGGCCCATGGCCCTGGCATGGGCCAGCACTTCTTTTTCGTCCACGCTCAGCACCTGCCGGTTTGCAACGATCGGCCGCCCCTGAGAGATCACGCTTTCCACGTGGCGCGCATCGATGCCATAGATAAAATGGCCCAGAAAGTTCTCCTGGGTCAGGTCGGTGGGGGCGTCATAATCCAGAACCACCAGGTTGTTGTCGCCGTCTCCCTGGCTGCCGAATTTCTGGATGTAGCGATGCACATTGCGAAAGCGCCCATAGATGCCGTCGAAGCCGATGCCTTCGGTGGCCTGGCCCACCAGAAAGGCCGCCTTGGCGCTTCTCAACATGTCGCAGTGCATACCGTCGGTACCCAGCATCATGCGAGCGCCAAGATCCGCGTAGCCGGCCAGGCCCACGTTGTTGTTCTGATTGCTCTCTACGTTCTGCACCACCCAGACACCGGAGTCGGCCAGAAGCTGCTTTTCACGATCCGACAGGTGAATACAGTGGCCCAGAATGGATTTGGTCAGCTCCAAAGCCCCCGCGTCATGAAAGCGCTCCACCACTCGCTTGCCGTATTTGGCCAGAGCATCTTCCTGGTCGGCCCGGTCTTCGGCCACGTGGACGTGCAGTCCGGTATCGTGTTTGCGGGCCAGCTCGACGGCCTTGCTGAGAAGTTCATCACCCACGGTAAAGGAGGCATGCAATCCCACGTGCCCCTGATGACCCGCGGCCAGGAAGCTGTCCGTCTCGGCCAGCCCCTCTTCACGAGGACCTTCCCCGTCCCGGTCGGAGATCTCATAGCAGAGCATGTGGGCAATCCCCACCCGGTCAAAGGCATTGGCGATGGTGGGAAGAGAATCGGTAATGGCAAAGGGCGAGGCGTGGTGGTCAATCACAAAGGTAACCCCGTTTTTGGCGCAGTATAAGGCTGAAGCCAGGGCGCTGGCCTCGATCATCTCAAGATCCAGACGCTTGTCAATGTGCCACCAGATGTATTGCAGAACTTCCGTAAAATCGGTTGGGATCTTCCGGGGCGCCGGCATCCCCCGCGCCAGGGTGGAGTAAATGTGGTGGTGGCCGCAGCCAAAGGATTTGGTCACCAGCTTGCCCCTGCAGTCGATAATGCGATCCCGGGCGGTGAGTCCGTCTTCTTGCGGGATTTTCTCCAGCCGGCGGATGCCGCCCTGAAGACCGGGCTCAACGGCCAGGTTCGTTTGACTGATGTCAAAACTCTCCCAATGGATAAATGTCGCATCTTTTAAGTATAAGGTCATGATTGCACCTACTTGGGTTGACGTGTCTTTTCTGCTTTTACTTATCTTTTTTGAGAGGCGCAAGCGGCAGGCAATAGCGCCGCACGCCGTCATATTGACAATAGGCATTCGCAATGGCCGGTGCTGTGGGTATGGTGCCGATTTCACCCACGCCCTTGGCTCCGAAGGGTCCTACGGGATCCGGAGCGTGAACGCTGATCACCTTGATTTCAGGCACGTGTTTGGCTTTGGGAAGCCCCAGTTTGGACATCCGGCTGGAGGTGAGCTGGCCGGCTTTCAGGGGAAAATTCTCGCTGAGGGCATAGCCCATTCCCATGACCACGCCGCCATGGACCTGGCCTTCAAACAGCGCCGGGTTGATGACCGTGCCGGCATCATGGGCCGCATGCACACTCTGCAATTTTCCGTCTGCATCCAAAATGGCCAGATGGGCGGCAAATCCATAGGAGAAGTGGCTGATAACTTCGCCGTCTACGTCATGACGGGTGGTCCAGTTGACAACGTAGCGGCCAAAGTATTCCTTGCCCACCAGATCCGCCAGGGATCGGTCCTGCAAATCCGCTTTGAGCTTTTCAGCCGCCTGAATGGTCGAATTGCCCAGCAGGGCCGTGCCACGGCTGGCCGTCGTGGTGCCACTGGTGGCGTGGGCCCCGGTGGAAGCTTTCACCTCAATGGATACGGAATCATCCAGGCCCGCCACTTCGGCCAACACCTGTCGCGCCACGGTGTGAAGGCCCTGCCCCATTTCCGTCCAGCCGTGGTGCAACTCAATCTGATCGGGAGCGATGATTTTGATGCGGGTCTCGCTGACCTCCTCCAGGCCATTTCCGATGCCGCAATTTTTGATGGCGCAGGCCAGACCGGTGTGTGTGTTGGCGTTAAATGCCTCCTTGAGGGCCAGCAGACATTGGCGCAGACCAATGCCCTTACCCAATACCTGGCCGGTTGTGGTCATACGGCCCGTATCCAGGGCGTTGTCGTAGCGAAACTGCCAGCGGTCAAAGCCGCCCTTGGCGCATAGCTCATCCATCATGGATTCCATGGCAAAGTTGGACTGGTTGACGCCAAATCCGCGGAAGGCGCCGGCAGGCGGATTGTTCGTATAATAGGCGCTGGCCACCACATCCACGCTGGGCACATGATAGGATCCGGCGGCGTGGGTTCCGGTGCGGGCCACCACCTCTCCGCCCACCGAGGCATAGGCCCCGGTGTCACCGATAATTCTGGCGCACAGGGCGGTGAGCAATCCTTTTTCGTCACAGGCCAGCTTGTAGGTCATGTGGGTCTTATGGCGTTTGGGGTGCATGCGGATGGATTCGGGACGATTCAGGCGCACCTTGACCGGACGCTGCAACGCCATGGCGCATAGCGCTGCATGGTGCTGGACCGTAAGATCCTCCTTACCGCCGAAGCCGCCCCCGGCGGACACCTGGATCACATCCACTTTTTCCAGGGGCAGATTCAGCAGGGAGGCGATCTGTTCGCGGTCGGCATAGATTCCCTGGCTTTGGGAGTACACTTTCAGTCCGCCCCGGCCGTCCGGCTGGGCGATACTGGCCTCGGTTTCCAGAAAAGCATGCTCCACAAAGGGGGTCTCAAAAACGCCTTCCACCACGTAGGCGGATCGTTCAAAAACATCATCCACCGGCTCACCGCGACGGATTACGGTTTTCTTGAGCAGATTGCCGCCCTCATGGACCCGCACTTCACTGTCGGCGGCCTGGATCATATCGGTCAGGGGCTCAAGCACCTGATATTCCACCTTTATATCATCAACGGCCTCACGGGCGGTCTTCTCGCTGTCCGCCACCACACAGGCCAACACATCACCGATATAGCGGGTGGTCTCCCCCTCTAATACCATCATGGGCCAATCCTTTTCGATCAAGCCCTGATAGCGTTTCCCCGGGATGTCGTTCCCGCTAAAGACCCGAATCACACCGTCCATTTTTTCAGCACCGGAACCATCAATTTGCCGGACAACGGCTCGCGGATGGTCGCTGAATCTCAGCGCCCCGTAACACAACCCTTCCATTGTCATGTCATCGATATAGGGTCCGGTACCCAGCGCCTTTTCGTAACCTTCCACCTTAGGATAGGAAACGCCGATGCCGGTGCGTTTCTCCCAGGGAATATCGCTGTTCTCCCGCAGTGCTTTCGCAGCCAGCAGGATTGCATCCACGATTTTCACGTAACCGGTGCAGCGGCAAACATTGGCTTTCAAGGCTTTGACGACCTCCTCACGGCTGGGATCGGGGTCGTTCTCCAACAAGATCTTGGCACGCGCGATGATCCCCGGTGTGCAAAAACCGCACTGTACGGCGGCTTCAGCCACAAATGCCCGTCCCAGTGTGCGCCGGACGTTTTCCGGAAAACCTTCAATGGTCACAACCTTCTTATCCGCCACCCGTTTCATGGGTGTGGAGCAGGCCAGGGCGGGTTTGCCATCCAGCTCGACCAGGCAGGCCCCGCAGGCGGCCTGCCCGGAACAGCCGTCCTTGACGGAAGTAATGCCTTGATCTTCACGCAAAAAAGACAGCAGCGACCGTTTTTCGTCGCCGGCATATTCAGTCGTCTGACCATTTAGTAAAAAAGTTATCATTGCTCCGGTCTCCTGGCTTGCTTGCCATATGTGTTTATTTTCCTTTCGATCCGCTACCCATTGATGCGGGGCGCAGCCTTTTCCAGCAGACCCGCTAAGGTTTCGACAGGATGTTTGATTTTGCTGAGTAGAATCATGGCGGCAATGATATAGGGTTTATAACTGGCCTCCCTGTACATGGGGACACGGTAGCGGTCGAAGACACTGGCTTCAACCTCTCCTTCTTTGCAGCTCACACCGCTGATGTCGGCGGGCAGACAGTGCATGTAAAGGGCTTTGCCTTCGCCGGTGGTGGCCATCAGCTGTTCGCTGCATTCCCAATCCTTGTGCTGGGCGTTTTGATCCAGAAGTTCCTTTTCCAGGGCGTCGATGCCGTCGAAATCACCTTTGCCATAAAGGTCGGTGCGCTTTTTCATGGCGTCGAAAGGAGCCCAGCTTTTGGGGTAAACGATGTGGGCGCCCTCAAAGGCTTCGGCCATGGAGTTGGTTTTACTGAAACCGCCTCCGCTCCGGGCGGCGTTGGTCTGAGCAACGGTCTCCACTTCCGGCATCACTTCGTATCCCTCGGGATGCGCCAGAACGACATCCATGCCGAAGCGGGTCATCAGGCCGATAACGCCCTGGGGAACGGAAAGGGGTTTACCGTAGGAAGGGCTGTAGGCCCAGGTCATGGCCAACTTCTTGCCGTGGAGGTTATCCGCCCCGCCAAAATGGTTTAGGATGTGGCGCATATCGGCCATGGTCTGGGTGGGATGGTCAATATCACATTGCAGATTGACCAGGGTCGGTCGCTGCTCCAAAACGTTCTCGTCAAATCCCTGCTGCACCGCCCGGGAGACTTCCCGCATGTAGGCGTTGCCCTTGCCGATGTACATGTCATCCCGAATACCGATGATGTCCGCCATAAAGGAGACCA
The DNA here is from genome assembly GCA_050123735.1 of Desulfobacterales bacterium. Classification (GTDB taxonomy): domain Bacteria; phylum Desulfobacterota; class Desulfobacteria; order Desulfobacterales; family JAHEIW01; genus JAHEIW01. The sequence continues at coordinate 6,749 of JASFGN010000012.1, forward strand.
TGTTGGCGGTCTCGCGGACCGTTTCACCGTGGGCCACCTGGGATTTGCCTTCATCGAAATCCTGCACGGTCAAGCCCAACAGGTTACAGGCGCTGGCAAAGCTGAAGCGGGTCCGGGTGGACTGATCCCGGAAAAGGGAAATCCCTAAACCGCTGTCAAAAATGCGACTGGAGATATTTTGTTCCCGCAGACCCCGCAAGATATCCGCCACCAGGAATGTGGCCTGGGCCTCATCATCGCTTTTCTCCCAGGTCAACAGAAAATCGTCCAGATACATATTCTGGAAGCTGAGTATGGCCAGTTGTTTGATCATCTGCTTGATTTTGACTGAATCCATGGTGATGGGCTCCTTTATCGCTCTTGGTTGGTTGTCGTTTTGAGCGGATTGCCTATGTATGGGGTGATCATTTTCGGTGACAGGGTGCTGTCAGGGCACAATATGGGTCCCCTTGCCCTGGTTTACCGCCGCTTTGATAAACTCCGGCGCGGTGATGATCACTTCATGTCCTCCGTTTTTTAAAAAGCGCAGGGCGGATTGGATTTTAGGAAGCATGCTGCCCGGGGCGAAATGACCCTCGGCAATGTATTGCTCCGCCTCGTCTACGGTCATCTTATCGATTCCTCTGGCATCGGGCGTGCCGAAGTTTAGAACCACCTGCTCCACGGCCGTTGAGATGATCAGCAGGTCGGCGCCGAGCTGGCAGGCCAGCATTGCCGAAGCCAGGTCTTTGTCGACCACCGCGTCGACACCTTCAAGCCCCTGATCTGTGCGCACCACCGGAATACCGCCGCCGCCCGCAGCCACCACGTGATAACCGCTCTTTAACAGGGATTCGATCACCGGGCGTTCCACCACCTCCAGGGGTTCCGGGGATGGGACCACGCGGCGGAAACCGCGACCGGCATCTGGCACCAGGCTCCAGTCGGGATAATCCCGGCGGATATTTTCAATTTGATCTGCATCGTAAAATTCGCCCACGGGTTTGGCCGGATTCTTAAAGCCCGGGTCCTCTTTGTCCACCACCACCTGTGTGACCACGGTCACGCTCTGGCCCTTTTGGCCGCGGGCGGCCAGTTCATTGTTCAGGCTCTGCTGGATCTGGTAACCTATGGAGCCTTGCGTGTCGGCCACCACATTGACCAGGGGTACCAGATGAAGGCCGGTCTCCCGCCGGGCCACCTCTGAGCGCAGCATAATAAATCCCACCTGGGGGCCGTTGCCATGCGAGATGACCACCTGGTAGCCCTGCTCGATAAGATCGGCCACATGTGAGACCGTGTCGCGGATGGCATGATGCTGATCCGCCACAGTTTGCAAATTTTTGCTTTTGATAAGGGAATTGCCGCCAATGGCGATAAAGGCGAGTTTGGCCTCCATGGATCAGCCCTCCTTTCTGGCCAGATAGATCCTGGGCATGGCGGCATAAAAAGCGGCACAGCGCACCAGATCGGCCTTCCAGGTCTTTTCGTTGGGAGCATGGGCTTCGGCTTCCTTGCCGGGACCGAAACCGATGCAGGGGATGCCGAACATTCCCGTGATGGAGACCGCGTTGGTAGAGAAGGTCCACTTGTCCACGTGGGGTTTCTGATTAAACAAAGCGCTGTAGGTTTCTGCCGCGGCCCGGGTTACCGGACTGTCTTCTTCAATGGTCCAGGAGGGAAAATAGCAGTCCGTGGGGTAAACCAGCCCGGTGTAGGAAGGTTTGTCATAGGTGTACATGGAGACTTCCGCCCCGGCGGCCCTGGCTGCTGGAAGATCCCGGATCTGACGCAGGGCCAGCTCTTTGTCTTCACCGGCCGTCAGGCGGCGGTCAATGGAGATGACGCATCCATCGGCCACGGCGCAGCGCGATGGGGAGGAGTAAAAAATTTCTGAGACGGTCAGAGAGCCCTTGCCCAGAAAGGCATCATCTTTGAGGCGGCCGTGAAGCGCTTCCAGCTCCCCCAGAATGCGGCCCATTTTAAAGATGGCATTGTCACCCCGCTCAGGGGCTGATCCATGGGCACTGACGCCTTTGACTTCTACTTTGATCTCCATGCGGCCACGCTGCCCGCGGTAGATCCCGCCATCGGTTGGCTCGGTGGAAATCACGAATTCCGGCTTCAAACCGGATTCCTTGATAATATACTGCCAGCACAATCCGTCACAATCTTCTTCCTGGACGGTGCCCACGGCCACCAGGGTATAATCGCCTTCCAGTCCCAGGTCCTTGATGATCTTGCCGGCATAGACCATAGAGGCCATGCCCCCTTCCTGGTCGCTGGCGCCCCGGCCGACGATGATCTCATCATCCTCATAGCCCTCGTAGGGATCGAACGTCCAATTGTCTATGTTGCCCACCCCGACGGTGTCGATGTGGGCGTCCATGGCGATGAGAGTCTTACCGCTGCCGATATAGCCCAAAACGTTGCCCATGGGATCGATCTCGACTTTATCGAAGCCAACTTTTTCCATCTCTTCTTTGATCCGCAGAATAACAGCCTTCTCCTGGCAGCTTTCGCTGGGCATCTTGATCATATCCCGCAGAAATTGGGCCATTTGGGGCTTATAGCTTTCGGCCAGTTGATTGATTTTGTCGAAGTCAGCCTGTGTCATTGAAATTTTCTCCTTGAGATATTTTACGGAATCCCTTTACCGCGACCCTTGAATCGGGATCCTTAAGGCGATGGATAGCGCCCATGCCAGATGATATTTCGGTAGTTGACGGGATCAGTGGCGCCTTCGGTATTAAAACAGAGCAGGGTGGAATCCGGACCGATTTCCAAAGCTTCATTGAGGCCTTTGAAGTCGGTATTATGACTCAGCGCATCCATCAAACCGATCCCGACGGAACCGGATTCGCCGGCTTCCACCATGGCATCTCCCCGCAAAGGGTTGGCCAGGATGCGCATGCCGTTGGCCGCCAGAAAGTCTGCGCAGCCCACGTAACCGCTGGGAACATCCCGCAGAATCTCCCAGGAAATCGGGTTGGGTTCACCGCAGGCCAGGCCGGCCATAATGGTATTGAGATCGCCCTTGACCGCATGGGGCTTGCCATTGCCGGCAGCGGCCGAGGCAAAAATACAGGCGGCATTGTTGGGTTCCAAAATGATGAACCTGGGCCGTGGATCCCGGTACACCTGGGCCAGGTAGCCCACCACGGCCCCGGCCAGAGCACCCACACCCGCCTGAACAAAAATGTGGGTGGGATGGGCGTCCTCGGCCCTCAACTGATCAACCGCCTCGGCACACATGGTCAGGTAGCCCTGCATGATCCACAGCGGAACTTCGGTATAGCCCTCCCAGGCCGTATCCTGGACCACGTACCAGCCGTTCTCTGCGGCCTTGGCACAGGCCAGTCGCACCGTGTCGTCGTAATTCAAATCGGTCACCGTTACTTCGGCGCCGTGGGAGCGGATGGAAGCCACCCGGGCCGCGGCGCTGCCTTTGGGCATAAAAATCACCGCCTTTTGGCCCAAGCGTTCGGCGGCCCAGGCCACGCCCCGTCCGTGATTGCCATCGGTCGCCGTGGTGAGGGTGATCTGCCCCACTTGCTCGCGCACCTCATCACTGACCAACTGGGCATAGGGCACTTCACTCAGGGGCCGACCCAATTTCCGGCATACCAGCCGGGCTACGGCATAGCTGCCCCCCAGCACTTTAAAGGCCTTGAGACCGAACCGGGGAGCTTCGTCTTTGACGAAAATATCGGCAAAACCCCAGTTCCGCGCCAGGCGCTCCAAACGCACCAGAGGTGTCGGCTTATATCCAGGCAGCTGGCGGTGAAAGGCCCGCACCCCTAAGGCGGTGGCCGGTGAAAGCGTATTGGGAAGCTCACTTTCCTTGCGGTTTTGAATCAGGTATTTGCAGTTTTGTGCAGGAATTTCGATGACCATTGCACCCCGCTCCTAATTTTGACGAACTTCTTTCAGATAATTGTAAATGGTATACTTGGAGGCACCGAACACTTTTGCCAGATAGTTAATCGATCCCTTGACCGAAAACACGCCGGCCTTATCCAATTTGCCGACAATCTCTTTTTTCTCGGCTTTGTTCATCATGGCTGCCGGCTTTTCATGCCGACTGACCATGGCATCGATGATCGATTCCATGGAATTGAGCGGTTTACTGGAAAAATGCACCGGGGATTCGGAGTTGGCGCTGTTACGGGTGTCGTTGGAAACAAAGGTAAAATCGGAAAAAGCCTGTGAAAAAAACATGAAATCATTGATGCAGAAGTTGATGGCAAGGCAGCCCTCCAGTTCACCGGATTCATTCCGCAGGAAAATGGATGCGCATCTGAGTACCTTACCGTCGTCGGTTGTGATCTTGTATGCAATTTTATCGGGCACCTGATTGCCAAATTCTTCCAGCATCCGCATCATGGTGCTGGTAACGGGCGCGCCAACCGAGCGATGGGTGACATGTCCTTCGATGTGGACGACAGACTGAGTGATATCGCTAAAATCATGGATGACCACTTCACAGCGTTTACCGAATATGCCAACAATTCCCTTAGCCAGCTGTTTCAAAAATTCTAGATTTTGATTTAGCATGATCAATCCCATATAATACAAAAATTTGTATGTCAACGAAAAAATTGTTTGTAACAATCAAATTATTTATTTCTGGCTTTTGAATTAGAATTTTTGTCAGTTTTAAGGTTTGACCGCTTGTTTGCTGATCCTGGCATTGCCGGAACCAGCCTGTTGGGTAAAATAAGGAGGGCTAAACTTCTCTTTGGCCCATGGGTCTTGATATGACATGGTAAGCCAACGTCCACCGCGTGCTCAAATGCCTCCACCCCTGATGATTCTGCGATTGTATCGCAGCTCAACGTGATGTCCGATGAAGTTGTATATTAATTTGAAAAATGAGCGTATATTAAGACTTTCTTTAGTCAGGCCGTATTAGGTGGATTTTTAAGCTTAAAAACATGCTTGACAAAACTAATATAATATATTAGATTAGATTCCGATTTATCATACCAAAATGAACAGGATCAAAGCAATGGCAGGGATTGAATCACATAATAACAAGTCGGCAGCTGGCAAAAATATCAGTGTTTATTTGAATAAAGAGTTGCTTTCCTTGGTCGAATCAGCCGGACGGCCGCCATCTCAACTTATCCAGGAGGCATTGCGCCAATATTTTACTGACGCAAACCGGAAAAAGGCTGCACAAAAGGTTGTTAAAATCGCCCGGACCTTGGGTAAATCGGATCGGTTTGCCGAGGCGATTTCTGAATGGCGGCATGATCGTGAGAAGGATCGATGGTAGGTATAGACACCGGTTTTTTTGTTGGGTTGATGAATGGTGACGCAAAGCCCGTTGAATTCTGGGCCTCTTTGGTTGATAATGATAGGTTACCGGTTATTTCTATGCTGACACTGGGTGAATTGCTGTATATCTCTTTTCGGATAGGTCAACCGAAAAAGGGCAAAGAACTGGTTGACAACATCGATAAATCAGCCCGTGTAATGCCTGTGGACCGACCAATAGTTGAAAAAGCCGCTTCCTTAAAAGCAGGTCGGGGCATCCCGTATATTGATTCTATCATTCTAGCGACATTCATGCTTGCCGGCTGCAACGAGATCCATACAACAGACCGAAGCCATTTCGCCCAAATAAATAAGAAAGGTTTATCGTTTGTTCTTTATTAACCGTGCCATGGGGCTTCTCAAAGGGTGAGATTAGGCGATGATTAAAAAAATCATTTCAGGGGGGGCAGACCGGTGCAGACCAGGCCGGGCTTGATGTGGCCATCGAGCTAGAGATACCGCATGGCGGCTGGACACCCAAAGGGCGCAAAACAGAGGAGCACACATCGGGCGAACACACAGGTTCGCCCCTACATCGTGTAATTCAATGGTTTAAAACGATGACCACAAACGAATATATTCGCGGCGTCAAACAATCTGGATGGGTACCGTTTCCCGGTAGATTATGGCAGCGTAATTATTACGAACATATCGTCCGAAACGAAAATGAAATGTCCCGTATTCGGGAATACATCAAAAACAATCCGGCCCGATGGGCCACGGATAAAGATAATCCTTTTATTGAAGATAAAGATTGTTGACCTTGACCGCAAATACCTCCAACGTCCACCAACTATCAGAAGGCCTCTAAACCTCGAGATACTGCGAACGTATCTTAACTCAGCGTGTTGTCTGATCAGGCTGTATCTGATTTAATCGAAAAGCGCCAGGCGCAATACCAATCATCCGGATGCTTATCGGGCGGGCAGGCGATGCATTCGGTGGAGATGCGCCGATCGATGCTGCGCGCAAAATAGGTATATTCGTCCAT
>JASFGN010000013.1:0-12935 GCA_050123735.1 Desulfobacterales bacterium
CATCGACAACATTACCGTTGTTTTGGTTGCAATTCGCTGAGTTCAGTGAACGCCGTCTCAAATTAAAACTTTCGCAGGTCACATTATGCCGCATCCATTTTTAGAATGGCTTGACGAACACCAAAAGGTCCAACAATTAGAAATCATTGATAAAATTTTTATCGGACGCAGCTGCACCGGCATCGATCCTCAAAAAAGAATTCTGCTGAACAACGCCCAGGTGTCCAGAGACCATGCGGTCATCAGCCGTCGTGGCAAATCGCTTAAAATCAAGGATATGAGTAAAAATGGGACCTGGGTCAACGGTATTCGCCTGGCCGCAGGCGCATCCAGTGACCTGGCAGATGCAGATATCATCAGCGTCGGCGGAATCTCGATTACGGTATGCGCCCAGCAAAGTGATACCGCTACGCAAGAAAGGGCCATATTGACCGCAGGCACCATGGTGACACCTACCGAGGTCGTGGTCACCAATGTGGTGGCTGATATCAGAGAGTTCACAACGTTTTCCCAGGCCCATGCGTCAGCAGATGTCTATGCCCTCATGAAAGAAGTCTTCGATGCTTTCAGTAGCATTGTGGTCAATTGTAAAGGCACCATCAAAGATTATGCCGGTGACGCCGTCTATGCATTCTGGGATCATCATGTCAAACCGGTCCGCCGGCAGGCTGTTTTGGCCTGCCAGGCTGCTTTGCAGCAGGATCACGCCCTCGATGAAATTCGTGCAAGACTATCCGCCCAAAATGTCGCCGCCGCCAGTTTAGAGATGGGATGGGGTATCACAACCGGAAAAGTGACCCTGTCCCATTACGGCTCGCGATCGGCTGATCTGGCTCTGGTGGGCGACTGCACCAATCTGGCCTTTCGGTTATCCGGCATTGCCAACAAGGATTTCTCCGACAAAATCATTATTTGTTCCCAGACAGCTGATCTGGTTCGCGACGATTTTAGCCTGCAAGATCTGGGAACCATCCCGATTAAGGGCCGCAAGGGCCAGGAGCATGTTTTTGGGCTGAAAAAAAACTGAAAATGCAAACAACTGGTTCCCGCGTCAATACGTGCCGACAATTTGCGGCGCAGCCACATCGAACGGCACCGCCATTCCCAAATTCCTCGGATGCATTTTGATTCTATGGCCAAATTGGGTTAAAATTCAAATGTCAGATCGTCCGTCTGTGAACAAACGACCCGCTTACCAGCATTGAAGCAAAAGCAACGAATGGCATGTAAACGCCTGAGTCTAATACGGGACGGATTCAGCGTCCTGCGGTATGCTTTCATATGATCTTTTCAAGCACAATATTTCTGTTCGGTTTCCTGCCCGCGGTTCTGGTCTGCTATTTCGGGTATCAGCTATTTGGCGCCAAGCGCCTGCGCAATATCATCCTGCTGTGCTTTAGCTACCTCTTTTATCTGTATGGCGCTGCCGGATTTTTGTTGATCCTGATCCTTTCGACGCTCGCAGACTACGTGCTGGGGTATCTGATCCAACATAACGTCAGACTCAAGCGACTGTGGCTCAGTCTGTCACTGCTGCTGAATTTGGGTCTGCTGGCCTATTTCAAATACGCCAATTTTTTTGTGGCCGAGGTCAACAGTCTGCTTGCAGAATGGCAACATTTCCCGATCGAGTGGCAGACCATCGCCCTGCCGATCGGCATTTCTTTTTTCACCTTTCAAAAGCTCAGCTACGTTATTGATGTCTATCGGGGAAAATGCCCGGCGCTGGACAACGTCGTCGATTTTGCTCTGTATATCGCCATGTTTCCCCAGCTCATTGCCGGTCCGATCGTGCGTTTCAGCACGATTCGCCATCAGCTCAAATCGCGCCGCGAATCGTGGGACAGTTTCTATAACGGCATTATCCGTATTTGCTGGGGCCTGGCCAAAAAAGTCATCATCGCCAATTCCTGCGGCCAGATTACCGACGTCGTGTTTGGCCTCAAACCGGAATTGCTGGATACCAAAATTGCATGGCTGGGCGCGCTGGGCTATACCCTCCAGATCTATTTTGATTTTTCGGCCTACTCGGATATCGCCATTGGCTTGGGCATGCTGTTCGGTTTTACCTTTCCCGAAAATTTCAATCGCCCCTATTCTGCGGTGAGCATAACCGATTTCTGGCGTCGCTGGCATATGACCCTCAGCCGCTGGTTCAAAGATTACCTGTATATTCCGCTTGGCGGCAATCGCCGGGGAACCGCCCGAACCTGCCTCAACATGACGATTGTGTGCGTGTTGTGCGGCCTGTGGCATGGCGCCAACTGGACCTTTTTGTTCTGGGGAATGTACCATGGTGCCTTTCTGGTCATCGAACGTATCAGCGGCCTGCGGGATCTATCGCAAAATCAGTTCCGGTTTGTACGGCGCTTGGCAACCTTGATCATTGTTGTGGTCGGGTGGGTGCTGTTTCGCTCCGAAAACATTTCTCAGGCGATTGAATTTCTCACCGCCATGTTCACCTACAGCGATTTGCCGATCACCTATGAGCTCAGTCGCGTCATCAATTATCGCAACATTTTATTTATGCTGGCGGCTTTGCCGGTTTTTTTCCTGCCCGCCGATGTTTCCCCGATTCAGTTGATCGCACATAAAAAGGATCCCGTCCCGGTGGTGGCGGGTGTCATCATGATCCTGTTGCTGCTTCCGTATTGTGCGGCCTTGATTGTCGGCGGCGCCAGCAGCACTTTTATCTACTACCGGTTTTAATCAGACCATGAAAAAGGTTTTATCCATCATATTTGTCTTGTTGTTGCTGACGCCGGCGGCCGTCTGGATCGCCCACCTGGATTTCGGCAGCCAGGTGGAACGTATCGGTCTTAAACCGCCCCGATTCGATGCCGGCGCACTGCTCAACAGCGACTATTATCGCTCTTTTGATCAGTATTTCAACGACAGCTTTTCTTTACGCGGCCCGCTGCTCTTTGCCAAAAGATGGCTGGATTATCGCCTCTTTAAAACGACCGACCTGGCCGCTGTCCATGTCGGCAGGCAGGGATGGCTTTTCAGCCGCAAATCAATCGAAAACTTTCAAAAAGAGGCCTGTGATGACCAGCCGCTGATCGAACAGCTGGCCCTTGGGCTGCATGCCGTCGATCAACTTCTTTCGGCATCCGGTCGCCGGTTTGTTTTTACGGTGGCGCCGAACAAAGCCAGCATTTATCCGGAATATCTGGGGTTCATACCCACGGATGGGAAATGCGGCCGCAGCCGCTATGATTTGCTTCTGGAAGCTCTTGAGCGTCACCCGCTGAAAAACTTTGTCAGACTTGACCATCACTTGCTCAACGCCAAAAACGGCACGGAATGGCTCTACAATCCCACCGGCACCCATTGGAACGCCCGCGGCGCCGCGGTGGCGGCGGATGCGCTCGGGCGACAGATCGAGCTGGATGTTGCCGAACACAGGGCTTTTGATCACGCGCAAAACAATCCGGGGCATCATGTCGACCTTGCCAGGCGCTTGCTGGGATTGCGCACTCAGGTCGAAGACGATGCCGTCATTGAGTTAATATCTTCAGCGACCTTTGATCGTCCCAAAGCGGTTGTTTATGGCGATGGTTATATAAAAAATCTGCTGCCTTACCTTTCTCAAATCATGGGCACGCTTGAGGTTGTCAGAGCTGACAGTGTTCCATCAAGGCAATCCACCGAAGATTTGAAAGGCGCCGATATTGTCTTGTTAGAGACGGCTGAATCCAATCTGGCAATGATACGCCTTGATGTTAGCCGAATTTATGCAACTTTTGCGGCCGATGCCCTGCTGCCGGTAAGCTATCCGCTGGATCTTCAGTCGTTTGTGCCGCAGGCAAACATCACCCTTAACAAATGCACAGCGGGCCTGGAAATCAAATCAGTCGGTGGCCCATCCCGCTTTGCCATCATGTCCGTTCCCGGCTCAGATCATCAGGTTTTCAGGCTGTTGAAGTTAAGCGTTGAAGCACCCCATTCGGATACGATGACCCTCGAATTCAAAACACATCCGCCCCTCGTTACGCACAAAGCGCTCCGGCCGGGGTTCACAACGCTGTTTCTGCCCCTGCCCTTCGAAAAAAGGGTATCGTTGAGCATCAACCCGGGCAGCAAGGCCGGTGTGCTGATGCTGCAGTCGGCAGAGATAATCACGTTTGCGGCGCTGCGCGATACCACCGAACCTCGACGGTTGAAAAATTTTCTTGCCAAATGGCCATCCGATAGAAAGATTGCCGCGGCAAAACTGGATTCAGAAGCTGAAGCAGCCGGGGTGAAGCCAGCGTCACCATTATCAGAATCGACGCCGGATTTGAAGGATTCCGGTGAAATGTCTTTACCACAAGCACCCGTTAGTGCCCTGAAAGCGGCATTTGACGAAGTTTTTGCCAATCAGGAAACCCGTTTAAAAAAGGGCGTCCCCGGCACATCCATTGCAAAATCGGTGCGTTCCCCATCCGCAGGCAGCGTCGAAAAATCAGAAAATGCTATCGCTAAAGAAATACCGCCTGAAGAAAATGACACCGAGATCGGCATTGCCGAAACGTCCTCTGTCGGACCCAAAAGAAAATTCGATAATTCAAAAGAGGCGGCTGGTCATGAAAAAGACCGGACGCGGGGCTCAAGCATCACAGCGACATCGCCGCCGACTTTGGCGGCAATCACCTTAACCGATTTTGCAGACGGACGCATTTTCCAACGTCAGGAAACCAGCGCTGATATCGTTGTTTCCGGCACCTACGATGGCTCGCTGCAGGCCATTGAAGCGCGGGTTGTCCAAAGCGATACACAGGCACAAATCGTACCCTGGAGGGTGATTGATCCTTCGCCGGCAAATGGAATTTTTGTGGGCCGGCTGAACAAAGTTCCCCAGGGCGGATGGTATACCCTTCAGGTTCGCAGTCAAAGCAATCATCGGATTATGGCAAACGGCAAAAACCGCTGGGGGGTGGGGATGCTGATCGCCTGCCTGGGACAGTCGAACATGAATGAGTGGTTTCACACCGGCAACGATTTAAAAGCGCATTCACTGTTGCGCAAGTTCAACGCTAAAGGCTGGTCCCGATTGGACACAACCGGCAATGCGGCCATTGCCTTCGGCAACCGGATTATCGAGCGTCTGGGTATCCCGATCGGACTTCTGGATTTTGGCGTTAACGGCTCGGGTTTAAGAAAAGAAGCGGATTGGGGAACGGGCTACTGGGCAGATACCCGCCCGAATTCAATCTACAATCGCTTTATCAACGGTGTTGCTGCTGTTGGTGGGATGCTGGAATATGTTATCTGGATACAAGGAGAAGCAGACGCTGCCAAAGGAACCGTAACGCAAGAAGAGTATGCTTTTTCATTAACCCATTTTATAGAAAACCAGATTAGAATCGACATTGTCAATGGATCGCAACGGGAGCAGTTGCCCTTTCTGATTGTTATGATGATCAGGCGCCCCGGCGGCAAGGACGAACCCCACCAGGCTATACGCAACGCCCAAAAACAGGTGGTCGAAAGCGTTAGCAACTGCTACCTGGCGGCCACCACCCTTGATTTAAAAAACCACGGCCGCCAACATCTTACGCCCAAAGCGTACATCGCCATGGGCCAAAGGGCAGCCCAGGCGGTTTTGTATGTCGTAGGAAAAGAAACCTACCATCGCGGCCCGCAGGTGATCGCTGCCGGGCAAATCGATGCGCGTACGGTTGAAATTAAAATTCAACACCATGGCGGCAATGATTTTGCGCCGGTTTCCGGGATTAGCGGATGGGAAATCATCGCTGGCGGCCGCCGGGTGCCGATTCAAGAAGTCTATCGCCATGATGCCCGCACGATTCGGATTGTAACCGCGCAACCGCTTAGCGGACCCGCATCGATTCGCTACATGTATGGCGCCGTGCCGGACGTCAAGCGACCGGTGATGGATAATTCGCCCCTGTCCCTGCCCCTGGAAGAATACCAATCAGAAATCAATTGAATCCGGCAACAAATGCCTTATTATTATATGTAATTAATTACCGATTGTTTACAGTTAACCGACATTTGCACTGGATGATTCCATGAAAAAACAATCCATCATAAGGAGGCTTTTTCGATCAACCCCGAAAAAATATGGTAGCTTATTTTGTCTGGTGTGGGTTGTGACGGTTTTTTGTGCAAACGTCATATCAGCGGAGAATTCTGGAATGGTTGCCCAGCTAAAAAAATACAATATCGGGTGTGCCCCGACGCCACCGGATGCAAGGGGCCCTTTTTATAAACCCAATGCGCCTGTTCGGAACCGTGTTGGGAACGGATATGAATTAAGGGGTACGGTAATATCGACAGAAAATTGCGCGCCCATCCCGCAGGCGCGCATCGAATTGTGGATGGCGGGTCCGGATGGAGAATACAGAGATGATTACCGTGCCACCGTCATGCCCAATCAAGCCGGTGAATACTATTTTGAAAGCCATTTACCGCCGTCTTACTTCAACCGTCCACCGCATATTCATGTGCGCGTGAGCGCCGCTGGCTTCAAAACACTGGTCACTCAGCATTATCCGGAAGCAGGTTCAAAAAACGGAACGCTGGATCTGGTCTTAATTCCAGACTAACGGCATTTGCATTAGGGAGCGATTTGTTCTGAATTCATCAATTTCATTTACAATCGCTGCAAGGGTCTTGCCCGGCGACGTCCACCCAATACGTTTCCCCCATTTTAAGCATCCGCAGCTCCATGTTGTCGGGCGGCCTCTGATCCCAGGCGTATTGCAGCCGGCGCGGCGGTGCCAGTATATGTTCCATGCTGATGATCCAGGTCCCCCAGCCCCAGGGAATGAAAACCTTGCATTCCAAATCCGTTGCGGCCTCAAGGGCATCCTCGGGCGTAAAATGTCCGTGACGCCAGTACCAGGACGCAATCGGCATCAGACAGATATCGACCGCGCCCAGCCGGCTTTTAATATCTTTGAAAACTGCGCTGTAGCCGGAGTCCCCGGCAAAGTAAATGCGATAACCCTGCCATTCAAAAAGCCATCCGCCCCACAGGGTTTGATTGCGCTCATGCAGGCTTCGGCCCGAGCCGTGATTGGCCGGCAGAAAATGGAGGGTCAAATCGCCGAGCGTATCCCGGGTATACCAATCCATGCCCGTAACATCGGCGTAGCGTGACGGAAATTCGTTTTCGACCCCGTGCGGGACGTAATAGTGTATATTTTTAGACAGTTTTTTAAGGGTGTTAAAGTTTAAATGGTCGAGGTGATCGTGGGAAATCGCCACGATGAGCATCTGGTTTTTATCAGGAGTTTCCGATTCTCCGAAAAATGGCAGTTCTTTGGCAGCAAGCGGCGATTCAGCGTAGAGCGTCCCGATTTCACTGTATTTTCCGAGTTTGCCGGCCAACCCGTCGAACTTCTCAAGGAACGGATCGATCAGTATCTGGTATTTGCCTCCGATCTGGACCAGAAAAGCCGCATGCCGCAGCCAGGTGATCTGAACGTTGTGGGTCGGGTGTCGCAGGGTATCCATATCCGGCTGAACCGTATAATCGGATGGATTGTAACCCAGTGTTCGGTCGATATCGCCACCGTTGGGATTTTTGAGCAGCCGATATGTATGTGGTTTGCGCTCGTGCGCTTCGAGAAAATCAATATGGTCGTACTCGGTCTGCTCGCCCAGCCTGTACTTCGATGGAAACAAATTCTGATAGCACATTCGCCGGCCGTCCCAGACATCAAGGGACTCGTTTTTGATAACCCGCCGCTGGGTGGTACATCCACCCACAACAAAAATGACCAGAAAACATAGAATGAGCCCAAAAACACTTATTGAGCCCCGTCGTTTTTGGATTTCAACGCACATACTAAAGTCTTTATGTGTTTGTCTGTGTGGGCCTGCCCCGCCGTAGCTTTCAGGCGCAGGCGGGCGTGTCGCGGCGCAGCTCGTCAAGGCGAAGACGGATCTGCGGCACATTCTATATCATCTTGCTGATATTTTAGAATCGCAATTTAAATACGGTCCGCGCTCCCGGAGCCGATGTAACACCAATGGTTCCTTTGTGAAGCCGAATAATCTGTCGCGATAGACTTAATCCAATACCGGAGCCCTCCGGCTTGGTTGTAAAAAATGGGATGAATATCCGCTCGGCAACTTCTTCCGGAATGCCTCTGCCGTTATCAATGACTTTGATGACCGGATTGCCCAGCCCGTCGGTGCCGGCCTTCAGTTTTATTTTGGGATGTGACACACCGTTGAGCGCTTCGACGGAATTTTTGCACAGATTGATGAGGACTTGCTCGATCAGGGCCGGATCGGCCGTTATGGTAAGGCTCTGCGGATCAATTTCACTTTTAAACCGGATAGCGGTTTTTTCAATCTGATCGCCCATAAGGCTTTCAACCCGCTCAAATAAATCTTTAATCTGAACGATTTTAAAATCCGGTTTGGGGATGCGCGTCAGTTTGCGATAATTATCAATAAAAGTAATGAGCCCCTTGCTACGTTTTTCTATGGTTTTAACAGCGTGCCCCACATCTGTAATGACTTCATTGAGCGCTTCCGGCACCTGACATTCTTTTTCGTCTTTCAATAAGCCGGCGGCGGTTGAGGCCAATGAAGCGATCGGTGTGATAGAATTCATGATTTCGTGGGTAAGAACGCGTATCAGATTTTGCCAGGATGTCATCTCCTTTTCTTCCAGCTCACTCTGGATATTTTGCATGGCCACCAGAATAAGCTGCTGCTGGCGCAAGACGAAACCGGTCGCGTATATGGACAGCTGTAATAAATCATCGCCCTTCTTCAACTTGAACAGGTCTTTATCGCCGGGTGAAATATGGCTGAGTTTCTCAGCCAGTCCGTGACTGATCGCTCCAATATCGCGAATATTGCCCAGACGCGGGATTTTTAACAGTTTTTTGGCTGCATTATTGATGAGCTCCACCCGGCCGTCCGGGTTGAAAGCTATCAACGCAATTCCGACATGATCGATAATCGTTTGCAGGAACCGAAAGTGCTCCTCCTTTTCAATTTTGGCTCTTTGAAATTCCCGGGTCACTTCGCTGAAGGCCGTATTCAGCTCTTCAAACCCTGAACCTTCCAATCTGGTGGTGAAAGACTGTGAGAAGTCGGAATGTTTGATGGAGAGCAAAAAGCGGTTCAAATCGCGGTTGGTTTTGGTGACAAAGCGGATCAGAGAAAAAATCTGATAGACAATCATCAGTGCAAGAAAAATGCTTGCCGCGACAAACTCGGTTTTGAATAAAAGGTAAGCCAGCAGGCCAATTGAGCCGCTCAACAACAGCACCCGCACCACGCAATTTAGATCAAATCGTCTCATAGGCCGTATTTTTCCATGCGCCTATACAGCGACGTTCGCGTCAGGCCCAGCTCCCTGGCGGCATGGGATACATTGCCGGTGTGCTTTTTTAGGGCCTTTCGAATCACCGCTTTTTCAACTTCTTCAAGATTATAGTTGTCCAGCACGACCCCTTCAACTTCTTTTTCCGTCGCGGGAAATAAAAAATCGGACGGCTGCAGCACATGGGCTTCCGCCAGAATCACCGCCCGTTCCAAAGTGTGGATCAGTTCGCGAATGTTACCCGGCCAGTGATAGCGCTCCAACTTTTTTAAAGCCGCTGTGCTGACGCCTTTGATCCCTTTTTGATATTTATTTGAAAATTTACCTAAAAAATGATTGACCAGCAGCGGAATGTCTTCCTGCCGATCCCGCAGGGGCGGCAGCTGAATTTCAACCGTATTGATGCGATACAACAGATCCTGCCGGAATTCATTTTTGGCGACCATCTCGTAGATGGGCATGTTGGTGGCGCATATCAGGCGGATATCGATATCCCGGGCAGCATTGGACCCCAACCGGGTCACCTTGCGGGCCTCCAGAACGCTCAACAATTTGGCCTGCATGGCCATCGACAGGTTGCCGATTTCGTCCAGAAACAGGCTCCCCCCGGAGGCCAGCTCAAAGCGGCCGGGCCGGTCTTCTTTGGCATCGGTAAAAGCGCCTTTCATGTGACCGAACAGCTCGCTTTCAAACAGGCTCTCAGCGATCGCGCCCATATCGACACTGATAAAAACCTCATCCGCACGCCGGGATCGGCGATGAAGCGCGCGCGCCACCAGCTCCTTGCCCGTGCCATTTTCACCCAGAATCAATATGTTGGTATCGGTAAAAGCCACTTTTTCAATATTGGCAAAGACCTGTTGCATTTCCGGGCTGACCCCGATCATGTCATGATAGCGCTGATCGATATCGGCTCTGAGCTGGCGCTGCTGGGAGCGCAATTTGTCGACTTCCAGCTTTGAATAGCGCAAATTCAATGCCGATGACAGGGTTGCCAGCAGTTTTTCATTCTGCCAGGGCTTGAGCACAAAATCGATCGCACCGGCTTTGACAGCCTTTACGGCCAGCTCAACATCCCCGTAGGCCGTAATCAATATAACGGCCGCGGAAGGGTCCAACTGTAAAATCTTATCCAGCCACATGAATCCTTCAACCCCGCTGGTGGCATCCATCGTAAAATTCATGTCCAGCAGAATGACATCATAATTTTCATTTTTCATCAGCGAAGGAATTTTTTCAGGATCCGTTTCGGTGTGGACCAGTGAAAAATGCTGTTTGAGAAACAGGCGGGCCGCCAGAAGCAAATCCTCATTATCGTCTACGATCAGTATTTTCCCGCTCGTTTTGACCATTAGAATTTTCCTATCTTGCGTAAATTATGGCGCTACCATTCAGCCATGCTTGCTGTATCCGTATTAGTGCTAAATTCATTCCAATTTCTTCCACCGGCGCAAATAATTTTATAGATCGCTTCAAACACGAGCGTTTAGATTTTAATTAACTGTAATTATTATCTATGTTTTTGAATCGGCCTATTTCATGCGCGTTGTTTACGGCCTGCCGTCAGAACATTTTTTATATCACAACTGTACGCATTCGTACACCTTTTGTAACAAAAACGAACACTCACAACCGTACCGCAAACTTTATCTTTTAGAAACCCATTTGGACCCCCCAGCCTGTTTGAAAATATTGGTATACATCTGAATGAGTTATACTTTTAACCGGCAGGATTGCCGGCGGGTTGATGGGATGGCACAGCCCTTGCTCAAATAGGGCAAGAACAGTTTAACACGCCTATAAACTAAAACTTGGGGAGGCCTTATGCTCCGGACGAAAAATCTAACAAAGGTTTTCACCACCCAGGAAGTGGAAACCACCGCATTGAACAACGTGAATCTGGAAGTGCAGAAAGGTGAATTTGTGGCTGTTATGGGACCGTCGGGTTGCGGCAAATCGACCCTGCTGCACATCGCCGGCATGCTGGATAATCCGACCGACGGCGAATATTATTTCATGGGTGAGGAAGTCTCGGGATATTCCGAAAAGAAACGGGCCAATTTGCGCAAAGGCAACATTGGTTTTGTCTTTCAGAGCTTTAATCTGATCGATGAGCTGACCGTTTTTGAAAATATCGAGCTGCCGCTCTTATATCTGGGCGTTGCGGCCAGGGATCGTAAAAGGCGGGTCGATGACATTTTAGAACAGCTGGAGCTAGTTGCCCGCAGAAATCATTTTCCGCAGCAAATATCCGGCGGCCAGCAACAACGTGTGGCGGTGGCCAGAGCCCTGATTGCCGACCCGAAGGTCATTCTGGCCGATGAGCCCACCGGCAACCTGGATTCCAGCCATGGTGACGAGGTCATGAAATTACTGGTCGATCTGAATGAAAAAGGCACCACTGTGGTGATGGTCACCCATTCGCCAGCCTACGCCGATTATGCCAACAGGGTGATCCATCTGTTTGACGGCCATATCGTCACCGAAAACCTGAAGGAAAAATACGACCGCCACATGCGACCGCTATCGGAGGTTACGAGTTAACGGGTTGCGCGTTCCGCGTTACGGGTTACGGGTTACACCTATAAAAACTCTGCCTCACAGGCAAAATAATCGAATCTCATCTCACTTACACACGCGCATCGCGTAACTCGGAACTCATAACACGAAGTAAAGCAATCAAACGAATTCAGCTAATAAATCAAAAACATTTATGTTAGCAAATTTCTTCATATTCGCATTCAGATTGCTGCGCAGAGATAAGCTGCACAGCATCATCAACACGATCGGTCTGTCCATCGGTATTGCATGCGCCATCATCATCATGATGTATTTGAAAAATGAGCTGACGTACGACCGGCACCATGAAAATGCCGACCGCGTCTATCGACTGGGCCTTCGTATCACCATGGGCGATCAATCCGCAGGCTATGCATCGGCATCCTGGTCGATCGGAAATCGCTTAAAAAATGAATATTCGGAAATCGAGGATTATGCCAGGGTCAGGCCTTATTTCGGTGTTTTGTTCAAATTCAAAGACAAAGTGTTTTTTGAAGATGAGATTGCGCTGGCCGATCCGAGTGTATTCAAGATATTTACGTTCAAATTTATATACGGAAATCCGGCCACCTGTCTGAACGAGCCGGGCAACCTGGTGCTGACCGAAACCCTGGCCCGTAAATATTTCGGTGATCAAAATCCGATCGGTAAAATCGTACAACTGGGTAACAAATACGATTGTGACGTCACCGCCGTGGTTGCAGATATGCCGTCAAACTCGCACATGCGGCTGAATGCCATGGTTGCCATGGCGAGTTTAGCGGTTATTGCCCCTGATGTGGACTTTTTAAATCTGCAGCTTATGGAGGCGGACTGTCTTACCTTCTTACTGGTCAAAGAAGGTTTTTCGCTTGAAAGCTTTATGGAAAAATTCAAATCTTTTCGCGAAAAGTACATCGCCGCAGAAGAAAAAAAATTTCACCAGAAATATGATCCGATTTTTCAGAAACTGACTGAGATTCATTATGGCCCCAGGCTCAGATTTGATTACCCGACGGGTAACAAAGCTTATGTGTACGCCTTTTTTACCATCGGCCTTTTCATTCTGGTTTTGGCCTGCATTAACTATATCAATCTG
>JASFGN010000014.1:0-12655 GCA_050123735.1 Desulfobacterales bacterium
AGATCGCCATCAAATTCGATTTCCCCGGTGTGCGCAAGACAATCATGGCCAACGGCGAAATTGTAAGGACCTCATTTGAAGGCGCCGGCATCAGATTCAGGATGTTTTTTCAAAAATAAGTGGCTAGAATTGTAGGTTTCCATAGCCGCAAGACAGACAGTCCGGATTGAAGGGCTGTCTTTTTTTTTGATCATTAGATTGAAAATTGTGTCGAAACGCATTATTTTACTTTCATAGAACATGCCATTTGGGCTTAAACTGTATTTTGATTCGTCTAGTGAACCCGGTCGAAGGTTCACTGTTTTCCTTTCTTGAAGTTACGCTGATTCGAATTCTTGCGCAGCAAAAAAACCCGTCTATTTCAGAAGCACAAAGCTGAGTCTATCGCCCAACGCAAATAAATATATCGAATCGCCTCTTTGAAAACGGCCATTCCGTCAATGCAAAAAAAGGAGAGGGCTGCATGTCAAAAGAGATACTCATCGTAGAGGATGAGCCGGGAGTGGTGGCGGCGATCCGGTTTCTCATGGAGCAACAGGGCTATCGCGTAAAAGTAGCTGAAAAGGGCGAGGATGCGCTTCATCTCATTTTAAAAAACAAGCCCCACCTGGTACTGCTGGACATTATGCTTCCGGGAATGAGTGGCTGGGAGGTCTGTGAACAAATTCGATTAAATCCTGATTACCGAAGCGTTAAAATTGCTTTTTTAACAGCCCGCAGTGATGAGGCCGAGGTTGCCAGAGGCCTGGCGCTCGGTGCAGATGCCTATATCACCAAGCCGTTTAAAAACGACAAGCTTATTGCCAGAGTCAAATCATTATTGCAAAATACAGGTGAAGAGACCGGCAAATGAGTTTAAAAATGAAATCTATCGCTGTTTACAAGTGGGAACCAAAGGCGGTTTCTCCGCAAACAGTGACCGCCAAAATCAAGCCCGGAATGAGCATCTTTGTCGGCACGGCCGGAGCCGAACCCCGAACCATGGTCCGGCATTTAATGACCGCAGAGGACAAGAATCTGGAAGATCTGGAACTCATTCAGCTGGTTAGTTTCGGAGATGCTGTTTCTTTACAGGCCCTGCAGTCCCAGAAATTCCGGTTGACAACTTTTTTTTCCGGCTGGGTTGCCAATGAAGCCATCGAGGCGGGCCGGGTGGATTTAATACCCAGTCGGTTCGTCAAGATCCCCCAATTAATCGAATCCCGTTTGGCACCGATTGATGTGGCTATCCTTCAGATTACCGCCCCCAACGAAGCCGGATTTTGCAGCCTGGGGATTGCGGTTGATGTGGCCCGGGAGATCCTTGAGAGGGCATCTCTCCGGGTGGGCGAAATCAATACCGACATTCCCTGCACCTTCGGGGATACCTTTGTTCACGTATCTGAATTTAATTTTTTGGTTCGTTCAACTGATCCACCGATTTATTTCGACCGCTGGGAGACGAATGATATTATGGATCAGGTGGCGCTTAACGTCGCCTCTTTAATCGAAGACGGCAGCTGCCTGGCGTTTTCAATTGGCCCTCTGTACGAGTCACTGGCCAAACAATTGCAGAAGAAGCGCAATCTGGGAATACACTCTCCTCTGTTTACAGATCCGTTAATGGATCTCATGCAAAGCGGAGCTGTTACCAATCGTCGCAAAGACACCTATCGGGGCAAATCCTTAACATCGTATGCCCTGGGCACACCGCAGCTGATGCGGTGGCTGGATAAAAACCCTTTGGTTGAATTCCAGCGAATTGATAAGGTATTTAATCCGCTGATTATCGGTCGCAACCCGAAGTTTGTTACCGTCGTTGCTGCTCGCAAGGTGGATCTATGCGGCCGCATCGGGCTTTACACCGGCAAAGGCAACGTGGCCACCGGGCCGGCCGAGGTTATGGATTTTTTAAGTGGAGCGGAGCTATCGGAAGGCGGGCACTCGATCTTTGCCCTGACCAGCCGTGACCCCAAAGGCCGGCCGAATATTCTGCCGTCGATTGCTGATCTGCCCAATCAGTTCAGCGCTTTTGAATCCATTGGCGCCATTGTGACTGAATACGGCGTGGCCTATTTGAAAGGCCGCACCATCCGAGAGCGCGCTCAGGCTTTAATCGATATTGCCCATCCGGATGACCGGGCCAATCTGGTACAAAAAGCAAAGAAGAATAAGATTTTATACCACGACCAGATCTTTCTGGTAGACAGCGCGCGTCTTTACCCGGCAGATATCGCTGAAACATACACGGCCGGGGATGATCTCCGTGTCAGATTCAGGCCCATCCGGCCCTCAGATGAAGAAGGCATGCGACATTTGTTTTACCGGTTTTCAGAAGAAACGGTCTATTACCGGTACTTTCAAACCATCAGCAGCATGCCCCATGCCAAGATGCAGGAATACGTCAATGTGGATTGGAATCAGGTCATGTCCATTGTCGGGCTGGTGGGTGAGGAGGGTAAGGGCCGTATCATCGCCGAGTCGCGCTATATAAAAATTCCGGGCAGCCCTTTTGCCGAGGTGGTTTTTGTCGTCGATGAAGATTATCAGCGCTATGGAATTGCCACTTTTATGTACCGCTTGCTGATTCGTTTGGCCAAGGAACGCGGCGTCAGGGGATTTGTCGCCGAAGTCCTGTATTCCAATATTGGCGGCATTATGAAGGTATTTAAAAAAGGAAATTTACCGGTCAAAGCGCATCTGGAAGGGGGCATATACCACCTGGAAATCCCTTTTGATGGCGGCCGTAGGCCGTAATCCGGCCCTCCTTTACCCGCCACACAGCGGCGCCCACCACCACCTGCGATTCACCGCAACGCGAACCGTCCTCATCATATCCTTAAACATTGATCGGACCGTAAAGGTTGTGTATGAATAGGGGATCTGCGGGCGTCAACCTGCGCTGCTCCGGCGAGATGCCGAACGCAGCGGTTATACCGCTTGCCATAATACTGTTCCGGAAAAAAGGATAGCGGCCTGAGTGTTGGTGCAAAAAAACGATCCACAAGCGGAACGTTTTTTTGACAACCACTATAAACCAGTCGGCGCCGCCTAGCGGCGATACGGGTGACCTGAAACCCGAATGAACAGGAGCCTTATGATAATGGATCTGAAAAAAGACATCCGTGAAATCAAGGAATCGATTGTCAAAACCCGCCGCGATCTGCACCGGATTCCGGAAACAGCTTACACGGAAAAGAAAACCGCCGGCTATGTGAACCGCTGTTTAAAAACCCTGGATTTAGAAGTGCAGACCGGTATTGCCCAATATGGTGTTGTCGGTGTGATGGACACCGGCAAACCGGGCAAAACACTGCTGATCCGCTCGGATATGGATGCGCTGCCCATTGCCGAGGAAACTGGCCTTAAATTTGCCTCCACCCATGCCGGGGCCATGCATGCCTGCGGCCATGACGGTCACATGTCTATGGTGCTGGGCGCCGCTACCGTATTAAGCAAAATTAAGAACCACCTGAAGGGCACCGTCAAATTTATATTTCAGCCGGCCGAGGAGGGCCCCGGCGGCGCCAGACCCATGATCGAACAGGGTGTGATGCAAAACCCGACCGTCGATTATGCCATCGGTTGCCATCTATGGCCGGACATCACCGAGGGCACCATCGGGGTTAAAGCCGGCCCGCTGATGGCCGCCATGGACCGCTTTGACCTGCGGATCATCGGCCGGGGCGGGCATGGCGCCATGCCGCATCTATGCGTGGATGCCCTTGAAGTCGGCACCCAGGTGGTCAATGCCCTGCAGCGCATTGCCAGCCGCCAGATGCATCCACTGCAGCCGTCGGTGGTCACGGTCGGCAGCTTCCATGCCGGTTCAACCTTTAATGTCATTGCCGGCGAAGCCGAATTATGCGGAACCACCCGCACCTTCGACCGCGATATCTGGAACACCTGGCCCGAACGCCTGGATAAAATCATTGGTGGTGTCTGTGAATCCATGGGGGCACGCTACGAACTGAACTATATGCAAGGCTATCCGCCATTGCTAAATGATGCCGACATGGCCCGGGTGGTGGCCACCTGTGCCGCCGAGGTCGTCGGTCAAGAAAACGTCATCGAGCCCGAATCCACGATGGGCGGCGAAGATATGGCCTTTTATCTGGAAAAATCCAAAGGCTGCTTTTTTTTCCTGGGTGTTGGCCGGGAAGGCAGCGCACCGCTCCACACATCCCGGTTCGATTTCAATGAAGACGTTTTGCTTTTGGGCACAGAAACCTATTGCCGGGTGGCTTTGGACCTGCTGGGTTAAAAGCGGGTCCCTGATTCAGAGCTGCCAATCTTTCGATCATGACCTCCGGCCGCGGAGCCCGCGGCTGCCGCACCCGAATGGCCGAAACCGGCCATTAAATCAACTTGACTTTGGCGCCGTTTTGCTGGTATTGGATGAGCATTTGGATTAAAATCATGAATGATAACCAATAGATTGCAAATTTTCTATGAAAAAATCAGCCATGATTAGACCGCTTTAAAACCCCGTTCTCGAGGAGAGCGGGGTTTCGTTTATGGCACACGGTGATTTTCAACCTATAAAAAAAGGAGGCTGGAGAATGAAGAAACTGAAAAAGTCGATACCGATCCTTATTTTGTGCCTGGCGCTGGGATTCTGGCTGGCCGGCTGTGCCAGCAGCGGCAAAGGTGCCCCGGAAACGACCAACTGTGATGCCAGTATCAAATGGGAAGTGACCGATCGGGTGAAGCTAACTCAATTTGACTGTGCGGTCGGCAAACATGGCGGCGAGGATTCGCTGATTTTTACCGTCGGCCTCGAAAACCCGACTGAGGCGCCTCTGCGTTACCGTCTGAACATCTGGCTGGAGGATCTGAGCAAGGCAGCCGGTCATTATGTGCCGCGCACGGGCAAACCGCCCGTGGTCGAACCCGGCAAGACCGAAACCGTTAAAATTCCCTTTATAAAAACCGACAAACTATCCAAGGATATTCTGGTGGTGGTCACCGTGATGGAATAACTGAACGTGCCAATGAAAATCGCAAATAAATGCTTACCAGATTGTTAAGGAGGGTGTTTAAGATGAAAAAGCTGAATACGAACTGTGTCCTTGCGGGCATTTTAGTGCTATGTGCAATCATATTGATCGGTGGTCCGGCTATAGCCCGCACCGAATTTGTTTCCATCGGGACCGGCGGGACCGGCGGTATTTATTATCCTTACGGAGGTGGGGTGGCTGAGATATGGAACAAATATGTAAAAGGGGTCAGAGCCGTGGCCGAGGTCACCGGTGCCAGTGTGGAAAACGTCAAGCTGGCCCACAAGGGCGAAACCGTCATCGGGGAAGTCATGGGCGATGTGGCCGTAGACGGGTTTAAAGGGCTGACCAAGTTTCAAGATAAAAAACAGGATATTCTGTCCATGGCCATCATGTATCCCAACTTGCTGCAGGTGGTCACACTCAAAAAATACGGGATTACCAATATCGAACAGATCAAGGGTAAAAATATCAGTTCCGGCAGCCCGGGCAGCGGCACCAACTTCATGGCCGAGGCTGTGTTCACGGCCCTGGGCATTCCCCTGGATTCCTACAAGGACAGCCGCCTGTCTTTTACCGAAAGCGCCAATGCATTAAGAGACGGCACTATTGAAGTCGGGATTTGGTCGGTGGGACCGGGAACCAGCTCGATCCTGGATCTGGCCACCACCCATGACATTCACATTATCAATTTTACCCCGGCGCAGCAGCAAAAAATTCTGGCTACCCGCAAAGAATATTCGGCCGTGGATCTGGCCGGCGGCGTATACCGGGGTGTCGATAAAGCCGTTCCGACCATCGGGGTGTGGAACGTGATGATCTGCCAGGCATCTCTGGATACGGATCTGGTTTACAAACTGGTGAAGGCCCTGTATGAGCACCAGGACTATCTGCTCAAGATTCATCCATCGGCCTCCTATACGACGCCTGATAACGCGGTCAAGTACTCTCCCATCCCGCTGCATCCGGGCACGGTCAAATACCTTAAGGAAAAAGGAATTGCCGTGCCGGCAGCGCTGATGCCGTAAATGAATGCTTTGACCGGGAAACGCCGGCTGCCGCTCCTGGCGGCAGTCGGCCTGGTCGTCGCCTTTTTATTGATATGCTCGCGTTTGTCCGGAGGACTGGAATTAACCGTCAGCCCGGTTAAAGGGGGACCGGCTTTGCTGGTGGTGCCGCTGCAGCCGGGTGAACGTTTTACTCTGCACTATTATCATTCGGTAGAAAATTCACCCATATGGGAAGAGCACAGCCTGGACGCCGAAGGGCGTATTTTCGTGGAAGAAGAGCGCTATGTGAAATTTGGCGCCGGCATGGGCCGCATGCCCGGAGTGGGTCGCATGGTCCGGCGGGGGGATTATGAGGTCATCGAGAATATGCAAATGCCCACCGGCAATTTTGTGCTTCGCATCGGCAGCCCCGGTGTGGACCACACCGTCATCTGGCGCGGCCGCCGCACAAACTTATCGGCAGTGGCCCCGCATGTGGCGGTGCAGTTTGCGGCCCGACCGGTAAGTTTGCTGTATCGCTGGTGGCGGCAACTATGGCCCCATGCGGCCACCCCGAAATAAAAGCACTGAACCGCAGAACATTGAACAAGGAATAACGAAAGTCGAAGTACTCAAAAACAAAAATACTTCTGACTTTAAAATTCCTTGTTCGGTATTCGATATTCAACCGATAAGAAAGCAATTTTATAAAAAAATGTAATGGCTGAGTCTACACCCGCAGATACAGAACCCAAAACCCCGACAGCCCGGATCATTGCCTGGAGCCTGACCGTTATCGGCGTGGCGCTAAGCCTGTTTCAGCTGTATACGGCCGGTATGGTGGCCATGACCGCCATGCGACACCGCTCCGTTTTTTTAACCTGTATCCTGGCAATGACCTTTTTGACCAAACCCCTGTACAAAAGCGCCCGTAAAGAAGAACTCAATTTGGCGATGATCGTCGATCTGATCTTGATCGCCATGGCGGTTTTCATCGGCCTGTATATTTTTATCGATCTGCAGGGCATTTTCGAACGCCAGGGGGACTGGAGCCCGTGGGATTTTCGGGTGGGCGTTGCCCTGGTCCTGCTGGTGCTGGAGGCCACCCGCCGGGTGATCGGATTAAATCTGACCATCATCGCCATCATGTTTCTGCTGTTCGGCTATTTCGGACCCTGGATGCCGGAGCTGATCGTTCACAAAGGCTACAGTGTGGAGCGCATTGCCACCACCCTTTCGCTGACCACAGAAGGCATCTTTGGCCTGCCCCTGGGCGTTGCATCCACTTTCGTGTTCATATTTATCCTCTTCGGTGCCTTTCTGGATAAAACCGGCGCCGGCAGCTTTTTTATCAACCTGTCCTATTCGATTACCGGCCGCTTTTCCGGCGGACCTGCCAAAACTGCGGTGGTGGCCAGCGGCTTTATGGGCTCGGTGGCCGGCAGTGCCGTGGCCAACGTGGTGGCCACCGGATCCTTTACGATTCCGATGATGAAAAAAATCGGCTACCGCAAGCATGTGGCCGCTGCCGTGGAGGCCGCCGCCTCAACTGGCGGGCAGCTGATGCCCCCGATTATGGGGGCCGGCGCCTTTCTGATGGCTGAATTTACCCAGACGCCCTATCTGGAGATTATTAAGATCGCCTTCATTCCGGCGGTGCTGTATTTTTTTTCGGTCATTTTGTTTGTTCATTTCGAAGCCCAGAAACAGGGCATCTGGGGGCTTCCCAAAGACCAACTGCCCAATGTCTTTCAGACCCTGAAAGACGGTATCCACTTCATTATCCCCGTCGCCATTCTGATCATTGTGCTGGTCATGAATTACAGCCCGATGATGGCCGGCTTTATCGCCATTCTGGCCGTTTATTTTACGGCTCTGACGCGCAAAGGCTCCCGAATTTCTTTTGGTACCCTGATCAAAACGCTTGAACAGGGGGCCCGCAATGCGATTGTAGTGGCTGTGGCCTGCGCAGCCGCCGGCATTATCGTTGGAATCGTCAACCTGACCGGAACGGGCCTGCGCTTTTCCTCACTGGTGGTATCGTTATCCCAGGGAATTCCGCTGCTGGCCCTGCTGTTGGTGGCATTGACCTCGCTTTTTTTAGGGATGGGACTGCCGGTAACCGCCTCTTATATTGTGTTGATCATTCTGGCCGGTCCCGGTCTCATGGATCTGGGCATCCCGCTGCTCACAGCCCATATGATCGTATTCTGGTACAGCCAGGACGCCAATGTCACGCCCCCCGTGGCCCTGGAATCATTTGCCGCCTCCGGGATTGCGGGTTCAAGCCCCATGAAAACCGCTTTTACCTCATGGAAATTGGCCAAAGGATTGTACATTATCCCCATCATTATGGCCTACCATCCACTGTTGTTAAACGGGCCCACGGCCGATGTCGTTAAAACCATTATCTTTTCCATTTTTTCGATCATTGCCTTTGTGGTTTGCATGGAACGTTATTTTCTAATCCATCTGACCTGGCCGGAAACCATTCTGCAGGGAGCGGCTGCGCTATTACTCATCTGGGCCAATCCGACCTACAACTATATCGGTTTAATTCTTTTTTTGCTGCTGGTGATTTATCAGCTTATCCGCAAGAAAAAACACCCCGGACCCCAGCCTTTGCCGTCCAAACCGGCATCCGTTTAAAATCCATAGCGGTGATCTCTCCTCTGACGGCGCATGCTATGGCCGGTGATGAGGATAAAAGTCTGGAAGCCGGTATGAACGGCCATGTGACCAAACCGATTGATCCGGATCAGCTGTTTGCCACCTTGCAGAAATGGATGAAACCGAGCAAAAAACGACTCCACGTCCAACAAACGCAAGTTCCTTCTGAGCAAGCAGCGCCGGATAAGGCATCTCAAACAGAAGATGAACTTCCCGAATCTTTGTCGGGGTTTGATCTGGCAGATGGTTTAAAGCGATTGCAAGGAAACAAAAAACTTTATCGCAAGTTGCTTTTAGGTTTGCTGAAGATTACAACACGGTGGCAAATGAAATTCGTCAGGCTCTTGATGGCGCGGATTTTGATCAAGCTCACAGCCTTGGTGCACCCGCTGCAGATGATTTGGATAAACGCTAATTATCGGGATTTTTAATGTCGTAGCCTATTCTAAAAAATAACGAAATGATGGATGTCGGCTATGTATCGACGACCGTAAATTGTCGTACATATTTTCTGGCAATCTTAAAACTATTCATATCTTAAAATAAAATTAACCGCCTCATCCAAGTCGGTTTGATCTTCCAGCGCCCGGACGACCCGCTCGGCCAGTTCACCAAGGATTTTTCTGAGGGCTGTGGCCAGCTTAAGGGCATCCGTATCGTGATTGACATAGGACCCTTTGCTGATCGCCTGGTCCAGCAGCGCCAAAGGATTGTAGCCATTGATCAGCAGCACCTGCGGCAAAGTATCGCCGATCAGTTCAACGGCATTTTTAAATTTAGGTTCCATCTTGGCGGATTTGAGCTTTTCAATATGAGATTCGGATGAGCCGGAGCGGCGCACGACCCGGATGATTTCATCAATTAGGTGATCTTTTTGATTTTCGATGACCTTGCGATAATACGCCAGCGCGCCGATCCCCAGGCCCTGTATTTCAGACCGGCGGCCCATCAAAAACAGATCCTTATTTTCACCCAGAAGTGAAAGCACCCGTGCCGAAACTTTGGGGCCAAACGGCGGCCACTCACCGACTTTGATGGCTTCGCCTTCATCGATGTCCGTATTCCAGCGGGCCATGATGGCAAAGATTTTAGAATGCGAACGGCAGTTGGCGCAGGAATAATGCAAAAATATGCGGGTCCACTTTTCGCTCAAGGGGACTTTTTGGGTCTGGTAGGAATCAAAAAAACGAATGCCGCTGCAAATGCTGTTGGGGCAGTGCAGTTTTAAGCGCGGTTTGATTAAAATGGGCGTCGCATTGGGGCTTCTGCTGATGCCAAGATTGCTGATGGCTTGCGCTTCTCCCGGTGGGTATTTGCTTAGAAAATCTTCAAATTTGACCGCTTCGATTCGGGTAAGATTTTGCTTTGCTGCAGCTGCAGTATTCATGATAAAGCCTTTATCTGAAAGCGCCTGGGGATTATCAAAAAATAACCAAATGCCGCAAAGGTTCAGCAAATTTCAGGCAACTTAATATGGATACCCGAAGCATATCATAAAGTCAAGTATTATAAATAGTTAGAACACTTTATGTATGTAGTTATCTACATTTCGACATATTAATTTAAATAGGAAAAAGCCGGGGCGGCCCGGTTGCCGCCCCGGAAGCATTTCCGGTAGAGTAGATGATAGATGTTTATCTTTAGCGCAGGTCTTTAATCCAGGATGAATTCTTAAACCAGCGGTCATTCATCTGGCGCAATTGACCACTGCCATCCAGCATTTTCAGATAGTTGTTCAGCCAATTAATGAGTAACGTGTCTTCTTTGACAGCTATCCCCAGAGGCTCAAAGGTCAGGCGCGATTGTCCGGCAACGAGGCCTTTTTCCTGATAACGGAAGGCCGTAAAGGCGCAGAAAGGATAATCAGCGATGAGCACATCAACCTTATCCTCGAACAAAAGTTCCAGAGCTTCATCATAGGACTTCGTGGGCACCAGCTTGGCCTGGGGAGCGGTACCTTCAACAAATGCCTGACTGGTAGAGTCTTTGAGGGCGGCGATCCTGAATTTCGGATCGTTTAAACTGTCTGCGGCCTGCAGGGTGGCAATGGTTTGCATCTTGGTCACCATTCCCTTGCCGGAAATGTAATAAGGGCCGACAAAGGCCACTTTGAGATTACGCCTCGGCGTCATGGTCATGCTCGACAAAATCATATCCACTTTATCGGCGTGCAACGCCGGGAGCAATTCCGCAAAAGGCATCGTTTTAAAACTGACTTTTACATCCATGCCGCCTGCAATTTGTCTGGCGATATCGGCATCCAGACCGATAATTTGACCATCTTTGGTTGTTGCGTTCAGGGGGGGTTGCGTGCCGGTGATGCCGACAATCAGCTCACCCTTTTTCAAGATGCGGTCCAGGATATCGCCTGCCGGGGCGCTGGCAACAAACGACAGTACCAGCAGGGATACGAGCGCCGCTATAAAAATCGTCTTTCGCATTGATGTTCTCCTCTCATTAAGGTTGTCGGTTTGAGTCCGTTGGGCCCTTTTAAGACGGTAACTGTCTCATCTTATTTTTTGACCTTCCAATGGGCTGACCGATTTAAAAGGGGTATTAATCTGCAAAATTAAACCGCTTGAGATAATCTTCAAGCCCCTGGCTGGATTTTGCTCCGGCCTAAAAATGACCTTTTTATAACGCTTCAAGAAAACCATTGGCTTTTTCCGGGTTCAATGGATGCCAATCAACCTAACATCATTGATCACCGAATAGCAAATCGTTATTCACACGAAGCGATCATCCGGCAGGGTATTGCTTTACGACGCTGGTGATCTATCCCCTGATCGGCAGATCGTAGTCGCCGCAGTCAAACCGCAGTTCGTTTAAGCGCCTAAAAATCTTGACCAAAACAACGATTCCATGATATTAAACAGTTGGGATTCCAAAAACATGCACCCCTGTTAAGGGAATGTCATGAAACAAGCAAAAGCAACCCTGTTTTTCTGAAAGAAAAACAGGGTTGCGTGCTCTTGCAGCCTGAATGGTTGAGGAACCTGAATATTGCACAAGAGGGCACCCATGGAGCTATTATCGCTTGATATCGTGTTTAAGCTTCTGGGAACCCAGAACATACCGGGTTCCCCCAGAGAGCTCAAAATCCTGTCCATCCGGATTACCGAACTGGTCCATTTAAATGGCGAACAATGGATACGCGATAACCGGCAAAAGCTGATCGACGAGTGGTACTATATTGTGCGCCAGGGCATCATCCATTGAAAAAACCGTTTAAAGGAGAACAAGATGACAGCGCTGTTTGAACCCTCTGAAATAAATGGCATGAAACTGCAAAACCGATTTGTGCGCTCGGCAACCTGGGAAGGCCTGGCTGCCGAAAACGGTAGCTGCACGCCCCGGCTCGTCGGCCTGATGGAAACACTGGCCAAAGGCGGTGTCGGTTTGATTATCAGCAGCCATGCCTATGTCCAGAAGGTTGGCCAGGCCGGCACCGGACAACTGGGCATCCATACCGACGACATGATCCCGGGGCTCAAAGAAATGACCGCTGCCGTCCACAGCCAGAACGGTAAAATTGTCTGCCAGCTGGCCCACGCCGGTTTTTTTGGAAATGAAAAATTATCCGGGCAAACCCCGATGGCACCTTCGGCAATAGACGGCATCGCCGATGGCATGCGCAAGGAGATGACGCCTGAAGATATCCAGCGCGTGATAGCTGCCTTTGAGGCAGCCGCCCGCAGGGCTAAAATCGCCGGTTTTGACGGTCTTCAGATCCACGCTGCCCATGGCTATCTGCTCAGTGAGTTTATCTCGCCCATGTTCAACCACCGCACCGATGAATACGGTGGCTCCATCCAAAACCGCGCCAGACTGCCGCTGGCAGTGCTGCAGGCCATTCGCGAGGCTGTCGGTGCTGCTTACCCGGTTCTCATCAAAATGAATTGCAAGGATTTTACCGACGAAGGTTTACAGCCTGCAGAATTTGTTCAGGTGGGAAAAATGCTTGCCGATGCCGGTATCCATGCCATTGAAGTCAGTGGTGGCCTTCCGGTCAGCCCC
>JASFGN010000015.1:0-12225 GCA_050123735.1 Desulfobacterales bacterium
AAGTGCCTAAAATGCCTAAAATGATCTAAAGTGACTAAAATTATGGAATCCTGTCATTCTTTTAATTTTAGGCATCCCACGCCCGCCACCACGCCCGCCATGCGAGCAAGGCGAGGCGGGCGGGTTAGCTCATTTTAGCTCACTTTAGGCACTTATGGACTACATCGATTCGAAATGAATAAACCTGAATAAAGTAATCTTAGGGGTATTGCTGAATTGAAGATCGTACCTACATACCGCCTTCTGCTGCTGGTCGGGTTTGTTTTGCTGCCCGGCACATTGCTGATCGCCATCGTGGCCCAGCTGACGATACCGGTCATTCTGCTGGCAGTGGGTCTTCTGACAAGCGCGATGGCGGACGCATATCGGTCGCGGGGACGTCTGCAGGGGATTCAGGTGATATTACCCGAAGTTGTTCGAATTTCAAGGGGCCGTCCGGGCAGTTTTGATGTCCAAATAGAAAATGAGAACCGGAAGATCGGTCGCATGCGTCTGGGTCTGGCTTTTCCGGAACAGATCGAAACACCGACATACGAGCTGGCCGTGGAATTGCCACCGGATAGCCGAACGTCCATGGTTGCCTGGTCGCTGACGGGCGTAAAGCAGGGGCGCTATCTGATCGACCGGTGCTATCTGGAAGCAGCTTCGCCATGGGGGTTGTGGTCTGTGCGGCTGGCGACATCGGTCCGTGTGGAAGTTCGGGTCTATCCCAGCCTGTTTGATGAGCATAAAAACCTGAGCGGATTGTTTTTAAACAGGGATTTGGGCATCCATGCCCAGCGGCAGGTGGGAAAGGGTAGGGATTTTGAACAACTCAGAGAATACCTGCCCGGTGACAGCTTTGAAGATATTCACTGGAAGACAACCGCCAAACGTGGGTTACCGATTACAAAAGTCTATCAGATTGAAAGAACCCAGCAAGTCTATGTGATCATTGATGCATCGCGATTAAGCGCCCGAGCTTCGACAACGGGCAAACCGGCAGGCGTCGGGGGAGACGGCCATTCCGCTGACCAAACAGCTCCAATTTTACAACGATTTATTACAGCAGCCCTGATCATGGCGCTGGCTGCTGAGCGGCAGGGCGATTTATTGGGTCTTCTGACCTTTGACGATAAAGTTCGAACCTTTTTGAAAGCCAAGACGGGCAAAGCGCATTTCAATGTTTGCCGGGATGCTCTCTATATGCTGCAACCCCGAAATGTCTCGCCCGATTTTGCTGAGTTGTTTACCTTTATCGGCACCCGCATCCGCCGGCGGGCCTTACTGGTTTTCCTGACCCATTTGGATGATCCCGTGCTGGCGGACGGGTTTACGCACCACATCGATCTGATTGCCCGGCATCATGTGGTCCTGGTCAACATGATCAAGCCGTTTATTGCCAGACCGCTTTTTTCGTCCGAATCGGTTTCGTCCGTTAATGATATCTATACCCATCTGGGCGGACACATGCTCTGGCGGCGCTTACGCGAAACGCAAAGGGTTTTACAAAAACGCGGCGTCGGATTTGCGATGCTGGAAAATGAAAACCTGTGTACGGATCTGGTGGGGCAGTACCTATCATTGAAAAGGAGACAGGTTCTCTAATGAAAGATGCCTAAAATGCTCTAAAATGATCTAAAATGCCTAAAGTTAAGGAGACGACTGATGGACCGAAAGCAATTTGCTATAGGTCTTGAAAAACGTACCCGGCAGTTTGCAGTTAGAATAATTAAAATTTCAGTCTCATTACCCGATACTCCTGAAGGTAGAGTTGTTCGAAATCAACTTACGAAGGCTGGAACTTCAGTTGGCGCCAATTACCGGGAAGCGAATCGAGCAAGAAGTAAAACGGATTTTAGAAATAAAATTAAAATATGTGAAAGTGAATCGAGTGAAACGCAATTTTGGCTGGAAGTCATCACAGAAATAGAATGGGTAAAATGGCGAAAAATAAAGACCGATTATGATGAGTGTAGCGAACTCCTTGCGCTTTTTACATCTATCGGAAGCAAATAAACAAGATTCATTTAGACAAGATTTACTTAATTTTAGCTCATTTTAGGCATTTTTAATTTTAGCTCATTTTCATACTATGATAATCGATTTACAAAAATTTATCACCGAAGAGCGGCTTTATTGGACGGAGCTGGAACAGGTGCTCAACCGGCTGGAGCGCAAGCCGGGCGAAAAATTAAAACTCGGGGCGCTCGAACGGTTCCACTATCTGTATCAGCGCGCTTCGGCAGATCTGGCTAAAATATCGACTTTTTCCGCTGAACCGAGCACGCGCCAATATCTTGAATCGCTGGTCGGCCGGGCTTTTGGCGAGATCCATGAAACACGGGAAAAACCGCATCGGTTAAGGCCCCTGCACTGGTTTTTCAACACCTTTCCGCAAACATTTCGCAGACACCTGCGGGCATTCCTTATCAGCTTAATGGCCCTGTTGGTCGGTGCGGCATTTGGCGGATTTACCATCATCGTGGACTCGGGCACCAAACAAATCCTGCTGCCGTTTTCGCATCTTCAGGGTGACCCTTCTGACCGCGTCAAAACAGAAGAAAGCGCCGATAACGATCGACTCAAGGGGGCCAAGAGCTATTTTTCATCTTATTTAATGACGCACAATACCAAAGTGGCCATTTTTACGCTTGCACTGGGTATGACCTGGGGGATCGGCACTCTGATCATGTTGTTTTATAACGGTGTTATCTTAGGGGCGGTGGCGGTTGATTATGTGATGGCCGGCGAGTCGACTTTTCTGCTCGGCTGGTTGCTGCCGCACGGTGCAATTGAAATCCCGGCAATTTTACTGGCCGGCCAGGCCGGCATCGTTCTGGCCAACGCGCTCATCGGCTGGGGCAAACCGATTGCGTTGCGCGCGCGGCTGCGGAAAATATCAAATGATCTGGTGACCCTCATCTGCGGCGTGGCGCTGATGCTGGTCTGGGCAGGGATTATTGAAGCTTTTTTTTCTCAATACCACGAGCCGGTTTTGCCCTATAGCTTCAAAATTGCTTTTGGGTGCATCGAGCTATCGATACTGGCGCTGTTTTTGAGCAGAGCCGGCCGGAAGAAAAAGATTGTAAATGTCTAAAATGATCTAAAGTGAGCTAAATTGCCTAAATTTTAAAACGCAATTCAAAAAAGTACGAATCCTTTAATTTTAGCTCAATTTAGGCAATTCAAAAAAACAATTTTATAACAACCAAACACAAAACACAAATCACCAAACACCAAACACAAAACACCCATGACCGATAGAATTAACAAGCTGATTATAAAGACTCCGGAAGGTGTCGAATTTTCGCTACGCCTGGCAGGGCCGGTAACGCGCTTTCTGGCCTGGTCGATTGATCTGGCGACCATTATGGCGA
Source organism: Desulfobacterales bacterium (assembly GCA_050123735.1). GTDB lineage: Bacteria > Desulfobacterota > Desulfobacteria > Desulfobacterales > JAHEIW01 > JAHEIW01. Next base: position 3,360 of record JASFGN010000015.1, read on the forward strand.
TGATGTCGATCATCAATGTCGTTTTTGCCGTTCTGGGCGTTCTCAGCCGGGATCTTGCAGGTGCTGCCAACATTATCGGTTTTTTTATCATTTCCATCGGCTACGGAATTTTAACGGAATGGTACTGGCAGGGTCAAACAGTGGGCAAAAAGCTCCTGCGCCTCAGAGTGCTGGATGCCCAGGGGCTGCGGTTGCAATTCAGCCAGGTGGTGATTCGCAATTTGCTCCGGTTTGTTGACAGCCTGCCCGCATTGTATCTGGTGGGGGGTCTCATTTGTCTGTTTAATCAGCGTGTTCAGCGTTTGGGTGATGTTGCAGCCAATACGATTGTCACCTGGAATCCACGGATTGCAGAACCGGATTTGAGCCAGCTGCTGGAAGGCAAGTACAATTCTTTTCATGATTATCCCCACCTGGAAGCGCGCCTGCGACAGCATGTTACGCCTTCAGAGGCCCAGATTGCCGTGCAGTCCATTATGCGGCGGGACACGCTTGATCCGCAGGCGCGGATTGCGCTTTTTCGCGAACTCAGGGCATATTTTGAAACCCTGGTGACCTTTCCACAGGAAGCCACCGACGGCGTATCCGACGAGCGCTATGTGCGCAATGTCGTCGAAGCCCTCTTTCGACCCAAAGCATCACTGAAACATAGCGTGTAAATGGCTTGACGGCATCTTTTTGGACGGTAATTTAAACTTTTCCGAATTGAGAACCGGAAAAGAGAGCGGCTTACCGTTGCGGCAATGCGGAAACTGACTCAAAAGGTGGCCAACTGGCAGCTCGGGTGTAAAGAAGTAGATGCTCGCTTTCATCCAGGCTTTTATCAACATTACAGGGTTTTCTGTAACGATCAGGCTGAAAATATCAAAAATCTTTTGCCCCGGTCGCTGCTTGATATGCTGAGTCAACATCCGGGCTGGAATATCGAGGCCATGGATCGATGGCTGCTTATCTACCGGCAGGGCAAGACCGTCGAAGCCAACGCCTTTGATCCATTCTTTAATGCGGTCATGGATATCTACAATCATTTTAATAAGTGATACCCATCTTCCGGATCCCCATTTATACCAATTGCCAAAAATATGTTCCGATTGGCTTGGATCGAAACAAATTTTACCCGCTTAGCGAAATGACATGTCGTTTTCCGGCATGAGCTGTCCTCCTGAAGTCACGACGTGTCGCTTTGCGGCATGAGCTGTCAGTCGCGCTATAGTTTTAACGAAGGCTGCGCGTTTTCCAGCTTGCGTTTTTAAGAGCCTTTACCCCTTCTTCAATCCACTTCAACGCAATACGGGTATCTGTTTATCATACGGTCTTTTCATGTCACGTTTGGAAAATCTTGCAATTTAGTGCAATAAGCCATAAATGTGGTCAACTGGCATCGTTTTCGTTAACATTTTAAAAAAAATATAAATTTTACCCGAATAAAATTTATCATGAAACCCATTGTTGCCATTGTCGGCCGTCCCAATGTCGGCAAGTCCACATTTTTCAACCGGGTCACAGGTACCCAGGATGCCCTGGTCGATGATGTTCCGGGCGTTACCCGTGACCGGCATTACGGGGATGCGGTCTGGAACGATACCGCTTTTACCCTGGTGGATACCGGTGGCTTTACCGAAGGCCATGAATTAGCGAATGAAATTCGATTCCAGGTCCATCAGGCCCTGGAGGATGCCGATGCGATTGTTTTGCTGCTGGACGGCAAAGAAGGAATTTCACCATTCGACCGGGATATCATCGATCTGCTGCGCGTCACCCCCAAGCCGGTTTTTTATGCGGTAAATAAAATTGACGGTGCCGAGCGGGAATCGCATGTGTCTGAATTTTACAGTCTGGGGATCGAGCCTCTGTATCCGATCTCGGCTGAGCATCGTTTCGGGATGGTTGATTTTTTGGATGCCCTGGTCGATGGAATTGCTTCAATTGTCAAACCTGCCGAACTTCAGACAGCTGAAGGTACCATCGCTCTGGCGGTGGTAGGCCGTCCCAATGTCGGTAAATCTTCTCTGATCAACCGGATTCTGGGCCAAGAACGCCTGCTGGTCAGCGACCGGCCGGGTACAACGCGGGATGCGATCGATACGATCTGCCGGGTGGCCGGCAAATCATACCTGCTGATTGACACAGCCGGCATTCGCCGTAAGGGTAAAGTCACCGGAAAAATTGAAAAATTTTCAATTATCAAAGCATTGCGCAGTCTGGACCGTTGTGACGTGGCCCTGATTGTGCTGGATTCCGCCGAGGGGATTACCGAGCAGGATATCAGCATTGCCGGATATGCCTATGAACGTGGCTGCGGTTGTATTTTTTTACTGAACAAATGGGATCTGGTGCCAAAGAACACCCATACCGCCAAAGAATACCTGACGGAATTAAAAATGCGCGCCAAATTTTTGGGCTTTGCGCCGGCCATAACCATTTCCGCTCTGAGCGGACAGCGGGTGACAAAGATTTTTAAGCTGGTCGATGATGTTTATGATCAATATGTCAGGCGAATTGGAACCGGGCAGCTGAACCGTATTTTAGAAACAGCCACGACGAAAAATCCGCCTCCGCTGCATCGCAGTAAACCGATCAAATTTTACTATGCCACCCAGGTCAGCAGCCGCCCCCCGACAGTGGTTTGTTTTGTCAACCAACCCAGGGCCGTTCATTTTTCCTATAAACGGTTTTTAATCAATCAAATCCGTGAGCAGGCCGGGCTGGATAAAACGCCCATACGAATCTTCTTTCGATCGCGGAAATAATTCCAGGGGAATAACAAAAAATACCGAAGGTATTTTTTATGGACATCTTTGATTACCACGCTCAAAAAGCGGCGGCAGCGACAATGCCGTTGGCCGAGCGCATGCGGCCGCGCAAGATCGATGAGTTTGTCGGACAACAGCAGGCGGTGGGTGAGGGATCGCTGATTCGGCATGCCATTGAAACGGATCGCGTTTTTTCCATGATTCTGTGGGGGCCGCCGGGTTGCGGCAAAACGACGCTGGCCCGAATTATCGCCGGCGAAACCCGCTCCCATTTTGTTCATTTTTCGGCGGTACTTTCGGGTGTCAAGGAAATCCGTGCCGTGATTGAAGAAGCGCGCAACCAGCAGAAAATGTATCGCAAACGAACGATATTGTTTGTTGATGAAATTCATCGATTTAATAAAGCCCAGCAGGATGCCTTTTTGCACCACGTGGAAAGCGGTTTGATTACCTTGATCGGAGCCACCACTGAAAATCCCTCTTTCGAGGTGATTGCGCCATTGCTGTCCCGTTGCCGGGTGATCACTCTGGATCAACTTGCCGAAGAAGACATCAACGCCATCATTGAACAGGCCCTGCATGACGCCCAAAGAGGATTGGGAGAATTCCAGCTTGAGTTGGCCGCCGAAGCCCGCGAGCATATCATTCGAATTGCCGATGGGGACGGACGGGTGGCCTTGAACAGCCTGGAAGTCGCCGCTTCACTGGTCATGTCTAAAAAGAAATCCAAAGGCGCGGCAACTGTCGAGCGCATCACGCTGGAAGATGTAGAAGCGGCCATCCAGCAAAAGGCCCTTGCTTATGATAAAGCCGGCGAGGAACACTACAATATCATCTCCGCCCTTCACAAAAGTTTAAGAGGCAGCGATCCCGATGCGGCGCTCTACTGGCTGGCCCGTATGCTGGCCGCCGGCGAAGATCCGTTTTACATCGCCCGACGCATGGTGCGCTTTGCTTCAGAAGATATCGGCAATGCCGATCCCCAGGCACTCGGCATCGCCATGAATGCGATGGAGGCGTTCAAGTTTTTAGGGCACCCGGAAGGCGAGCTGGCGCTGGCCCAGGCAGCTGTGTATCTGGCGACGGCACCCAAAAGCAACAGCATTTATGCTGCTTTCGGCATAGTCAGCGACGTGGTCAAAAAAACGGGTTCTTTGCCGGTCCCGCTTCATATCCGCAACGCGCCTACCCGATTGATGAAGGATCTGGGATACGCGCAGGGCTATAAATATGCCCACAATTATAAGGAAGCGGTTGTTGCGCAGGCATACCTGCCGGATAAACTCAAAGGACAGCGTTTCTACTTTCCGACCGACAGAGGTTTTGAGAAGACAATCAAAGATCGGCTCGATCGCTGGCGGCGGCTGCTTCAGGAATCAAAAGATAAAAGTCCTTGAGCCGTCAGCCGGGAGGGCCCGGCTGAATTCGTCCGATCTTTTTCTCACCACGAAGAACACGAGGAGAAAGCGCATCATTTTACGTTTGTCTCCTTGTGTCCTTCGTGTCCCGGCTATTGATGCATCACTTGAGTTTATATTGGCGGGTTTCGCCGGTTTTGATGCCCTTATCGGTTTTGACAAACGTACGCTCCCAGAAGGTTATCCCGCCGGATTGGTGAATCAAGACAACCGAAGACGATCGGGTGCCATAATCCGGGCTGATGATAAACATTGGCGCCAGCATTCGCTCCCACGCCAGGCCGACGCCGGTCTCCGGCAATTCCGGGTCTGCCGGCTGCCATCGATCTGCAAGAATGTCCAAAATTTTTTCGGCATCTAACTTCTGGTGCCCGTTGAGCTGGTTGTCCAGCAATGCTTTTCCCCTTTGCACTTTCGGCCAGGCAGTGTCGATCAGATGGTTGCTGATCCCGTAAATTCCGGGCCTCAGCTGCTGCACGCCGGCCGAGCGATTCGAGGTGTAGTACAGCCCACCGGTATCACCGGCGATCAAATTAAATCCGTTGTAGAGCTGCCCGATTTTGCTGACCGCCTCAAGGTAATCCTGCGGAGATGAATTGCCGATAAGATAATCTCGAATAAGGATACCGCGTGAAGGCGCATCTGACATGAGGGAGGCCGGGTCTCTGTAATTGGTTATGGCCGCAATCCTTCCGCTGCGGCTGACGCCCAGCCAGGTTCCGCTGCCTTTTAAATCCCGTCCGGCCAGTACTTCGGGATGGTCCGGCCAATGGGCCAGAGCATTGGTGGGCCGGTCATAAAATTCATCGCGGTTGGCCGCCAGAATCAGTCGGTAAGCAGGGTGTGTCTGATATGAAAAAAGGATCAGGCACATTGGATCCTCGTTGACCTTCGCTGGATAACCATGATATAAATCATCTTTTTATCCCGATCGCCAGTATTGCACTGTGCTGTAATCGAATGGGAAATGAGCGCGTGTGCTGTCTCACCAATAATTTACAAAATTAGCGTGTGTTGTGCGGTCATGTCATTTTCTGAGAGGCGCTATGGTTTTCAGAGTGCCGATGTCCCGATTATAGCTATCAAAGACCGGGAAATTTGTAAATCGCTGCCTATGAGTGTGCAGTGATTTTAGGCTTTTTATATCATTAAGGAGGTTTCAGCATGAAAGAGGTTGTTATTGTTAGCGGCGCAAGAACTGCAATCGGAACGTTTGGCGGTGGGTTAAAAGACGTGCCCGTGACGGAATTGGGCGCGGTTGTCATGAAAGATGCCTTAAAGCGGGTAAACCTGAAACCGGTTGCCGGCGACGGCATGAAGGCGGCGGCGCCGGACAAACTTAAAGACCAGGGCCTTGTTGAACTGGAAAAGCAGTCCTATGACTGGGCTGACGACAGCCAGCCCGTAACGGTGGACGAGGTCATCATGGGCAACGTCCTGCAGGCGGCCCAGGGACAGAATACAGCCCGGCAGGCGATGGTCCGTGCCGGCATTCCCAAAGAGACGCCGGCGTTTACCATCAACAAAGTCTGTGGTTCAGGTCTCAAAGCAATCGCTTTGGGTGCCTCGGCCATTATGCTCGGTCAGGCCGAGGTGATTGTCGCCGGTGGACAGGAAAACATGAGTTTGGCCCCGATGGCGTTACCCAAGGCGCGCTGGGGACATCGGATGGAATTGACCGGCGTTGGCGAGGTGTTGGATTTGATGGTATTTGACGGCCTCTGGGAAATTTTTTACGGTTATCATATGGGGGTTACGGCAGAAGCCATTGCGGCGATGTATGATATCGGTCGGCAGGAGCAGGACGAACTGGGTGTTCTCAGTCACACGCGGGCGCGCGCGGCCATAAATGATGGCCTTTTCGCCCGGGAGATTACACCGGTTAAGATTCAGACCCGCAAAGGCGAAATTGTATTTGACACCGATGAGCGCCCCATGGATACGAATATGGAAAAAATGGGCAAATTGAGGCCGGCATTCAAAAAAGATGGAACGGTCACTGCCGGAAATGCCTCGGGTATCAATGACGCAGCTGCGGCCGTCGTATTGATGAGTACCGACAAGGCCAAATCCTTATCCCTGGAGCCGATTGTCAAAATCAAAGGCTTCGCTTCCGGCGGTGTGGACCCGGCTTATATGGGACTGGGGCCGGTGCCGGCGGTGAGAAAGGTCTTGAAAGCAACCGGCATGACCCTGGGGGATATCCAGATGATCGAACTCAACGAAGCATTTGCCGCCCAGGCCATCGGGTGCATGCGCGAACTGGGCATCGAAAACGACCGCCCCAACGAGCTGGGCAGCGGCATCTCACTGGGCCATCCGATCGGCTGTACCGGCGCCCGCCAGATGGTTACCGGTATGAACCACATGCAGCGCCGGGATTACCATACGGGTTTGTTCACGATGTGCATCGGCGGCGGAATGGGTATGGCCATGATCGTTGAACGCTAATTGAGCCGTTTGAGAGCAACTATGTTTGCATAAATTGGTATCTTTTAAACCTGAACCCTGATCGCGGAACCTTTTTTAACTTTTTTCTTTACTTTTTTTGTAATAATTGCTAATAGTTAGTTAAATTTTAAGCCTTAAATACCATTGAAAATATTCGGTTTTTTCGACCGCGTAGATACGAGGCCTGGAGCAGGGAGATGACGCCTCTCGTTTTCATGAATGACATGGCTGAAATGGGGCTGTGAATGGCAACCATTTGGCCTGTGCTGAGCTTTACAATTCCTCTGGCAAAGGCTTTTTTACAATGAAGGAGGTTCAACAGCAATGGACATTAGCCGCAAACTGGGTATCTTGGTGTTTTTTGCCGTTCCGGCGATCATCGGCGGCGGTATCGTATTCGGGTTATCGGGTAGCTGGATGTATGTTTTCATTTATGAAATCATTTTGCTGTTGGTAGCCGGAGGGTTTGTCGCCAAATAAAGCGCCTGTCCTCAAACCTTACAAGCGCCCTCTCTTGTTGATTACCATTACAATGGCCAACCGAATTCAAAGGCAATAGCCTTTCTGAATCATTATGTCCTTAAAAAGGGGAGGAGATGTGAACCCTCAGGGAACACCGAATATGATTTTGTGGTTTTTTCTGGCGGTTTTTTCATTATCCTGCGTCCTGATGGGCTGGCTGCTGTGGCCATTTGTATCGGTCATCATTCTGGCCATTGTTGTGACGGCTGTATTTACGCCGGTATACAAATTGTTGAATCGCAGGTTGAATGCAACCCTGTCCTCGTTGCTTACCTGTGTCCTGATTTTTATTCTCTTATTTCTACCGCTTTCTTTTTTGGTTGGTATTTTAGCCAACGAAGCCTGGGAGTTGTATTTAACGGCCAGAGGTGCACTCCAAAGCAAACCCATCATGGAGTTGCTTGAAAAAAGTGATATATTCGACAAGATCAATCACTTTTTGGCGCGCTTTAAAATTGAAATCACCGGTGAGCAGCTGAACCGGGCGATTGCCGAGGTCGGCAGGGCTGTAGCGCTTTTTTTGTATGAGCAGGCCCGCTCGATTACCACGAATGTGCTCAAGTTTATCGTCAATTTCTTTTTTATGCTGCTCATCATTTTTTACCTGCTCATCGACAGCCCGCGGTTAATATCCTTTATTGTCAAAATTTCCCCTCTGCCGGATGATCAGGACCAGATGTTAATTCAAAAGTTCAAGGATATTGCCACCGCCATTCTACTGGGCAATGGACTGGGCGGACTGATCCAGGGCACCTTAGGCGGAATCGTCTTTGCCCTCTTTGGTTTAAAGTCGCCTTTTGTGTGGGGGGTCATTATGGCCCTGCTGGCTTTTTTACCCATTTTGGGAATCGGGGTTGTTTTTGTGCCGGCTGCAATTCTGTTGTTTTTACAGGGTCGTGTACCCGCCGGCATATTTTTTCTCGTGTTTTACATTATCCTTTCCGGTGGCATTGAATATTTTTTCAAGCCCAAACTGGTGGGGCAAAGGGTGCGCATGCATACCCTGATTGTATTTCTATCGATTATCGGGGGGCTGAAGCTATTCGGAATATTGGGCATTATTTACGGCCCGCTGGTGGTCACGGCATTTTTGACGCTGTCAGAAATATATCTGGCCAGTTATCAGCAGATGGTTGAACCGTTTAAATAACCCTTTAGTTATTCGTTATTTGTTATTGGTTATTGGAAACGATATTTTATGGTGATTCACCGGTGTTTAATAAAGGGGTTTTAGGTAAACCGGTAAATAATGACGAATAGCGATTACCCAATACGCAATAACTTATAACCAATAACCAATAACTTATCATCTTAGTTAGAACACGGAGCAGAGATGTATCAGAGTGAAAATCATGCTGAAATCAGCATCGAAAAAGAAATGAAAAAATCCTATCTGGATTACGCCATGAGCGTCATCATCGGCCGGGCCCTGCCGGATGTCCGCGATGGGCTGAAACCGGTGCACCGACGGGTGCTTTTTGCCATGCGGGAGCTCAAAAACGACTGGAACAAACCATATAAAAAGTCGGCCCGCATTGTCGGCGATGTTATCGGTAAATACCATCCGCACGGAGATGCTGCCGTTTATGATACGATTGTGCGCCTGGCGCAGGATTTTTCGATGCGATACCCGCTGGTGGATGGCCAGGGCAACTTCGGCTCCATTGACGGCGACCCGCCGGCAGCCATGCGGTACACTGAAATCCGGATGATGCGATTGGC
>JASFGN010000016.1:0-12091 GCA_050123735.1 Desulfobacterales bacterium
GTAAGCGCCAGATCAATCGCGCCATAACCGACACCGAGTATCTGGGGGAAAACGAGTCCCATGGTTCCCATTATCAAGCCCCCCAAAACCGCCTTGAAATATTCCGGAAACTTAATGCTGTCCCAGGCATCTTCGGTGCGATAGAGAAATAAGGTAAAACCGACCGCAACGAGGGCACATAGAATGCCCAGAACAGCGTAAAGTGGAAATTCCAGGGGACTGTGCAAAACATATTGTGGGAGAATAAATGCTGGGACATTCCCGAGGTAATGGCGTGAAATCGCTGTTGCCGAAACCGCAGAGATAATGATGGGGCTGAAACTGGTAATTTCAAATTCGCCGAGAATGATTTCAAGGGCAAAAATGGATCCGGCAATAGGGGCGTTGAAGGTGGCCGCAATGCCCGCGGCAGCGCCGCAACCGACCATGGTTCTCATCCGATTAGCGGATACGTTAAATAATTGCCCCAGAGTAGATCCGACGGCAGAGCCTATTTGAACAATGGGACCCTCTCTGCCAACCGAACCGCCGGTTCCGATGCATACAGCCGATACCAGAGCCTTGATGAAAACAATGCGCTTTCGTATAATTCCTTGTTTGAGGGCAACGGCATACATGACTTCCGGAACGCCGTGTCCCTTGGCCTCCCTGGCAAAAAAATAGACGATCGGGCCAACGATCAATCCGCCGATAGCCGGAACGGCAATCCGCATGTGCCATGGAACCGATCGAACAGCTTCAAGCAATTCGGCCGGTGATCCGTATGCAATCGACTGAATGAAATTGATAAGGTGGCGAAATCCGACCGCTCCATAACCCCCCACCACTCCGACGATGATACCCAGCAGCACCATGATCGTATGCTCATCCGAGAGCAATAGTCTCAGATTTGCCTGCCAGGGTTGGCTTTTTTGTGCAATCTGATCATCCATATACCATTTGCCTCACAATCCGAATCATTCTGAAAGGCGAAAAACAACATCCGCAGCTTTCATCACATGTCCACAGGGATTTTAAACCCTTGAATTTCATTGCCTTTCTTGCTTTTAGGAAGCTTCGTCGCCAATTGTCTTTTCTTCGCTTCCAACTGCAATCTGCATGGTTCTCAGTCGAAGACAAATAAATTCGAAAACATCCGTCAGACGCACGACGCCAACGATGTCCGGGCCATCCGTTACCAGCAATGAATGATGCTTGCCGATGATGAGTTGATGGATGGTTTCATCCATGCTGGCCGACACCTTAATGTATTCTCCCTGGGTGGGTTTATACATGAATGATTTAACTTTTTGTTCGAATGCTTTTTTGTATAGATTCTGAAGGGGCTGGTCCCATTGGCTGTATTGAAGCGAAACGGCCTCTATAAATTTCGCGCCGAATCCTAAATGATCCAGGGCTCCTTTTTTATGCTCTTTTGTTTCCTTGTATTTTGGTTCCAGGGCCTGGATGATATCGTGCTGACTCAGCTTGCCGACCACACGCTTTTCCTTATCGGTCACCAGCACCGCTCGGTGACGGTAGCGCTTGGGATCAAACGCCTTCTGGGCATCTTCCAGCGCTTTGATCGCTTCAAATATGTTTGCGTCTTCAGAAACGGTCGCATATTCTTCCAGAGGAACCATTATCCCTTTTAAGGTGGAGGATTTCTGAAAGCTTTCCCAGGCACCTATCTTTTGCTCATGCACCCGTTTTTTTTGGGTAGCGCTTTCGAGTTGACCGACCAATTCTTCAATATCACATGGTTTTTTTAGATAATCGTAAGCCCCCAGTTTCATTCCTTCAATGGCCGATGCGATGCTCGCATGACCGGTGAGCATGATGACCTCTGTCAAAGGAGAAACCCTCTTTATTTGCTTCAATGCCTCGATCCCGTTCATTCTGGGCATCTTGATATCCAGGACAATTACATCGAGATCTGGGTTGGCCGCCAGCTTTTCCAGACCTTCTGCAGCACTGAAAGCTTTAATGACATCAATATTTCTTTTGGCCAGTCGCTTGGCCGTGGTTTCCACAAAGGAAACTTCATCGTCCACCAACATAACGGATGGCACTTTCATATCACCCCTCCCTCCCGGGCCTCTCTGGTGCCGGTGCATAGATGTTTGAAAATGAGTATCGGACCTTCATTTTTTCACGCTACTGGGTTGTACTTTGAAGCACGCTGGTTGCTTGTTCAAGGATCCCCTCCGGAAAACCGACAATCGGATAGACCACCAAAAATCCGATGATCCACAGCAGCAGCATGGACAGGATAAAAAATCCAAAACCGTATTTGACAAAATCAACGGCTTCAAGGGCCCGCTTGTTCGTATCCGGATAAACCCCCAGGGCAAATGTCAGCGCATTGGCCGGCGATCCCACAATCAGAAAATGCGCATACGATGATGCCAGTGCCACCGCCATGCCGATGGCCCACGGCTCGCCGGCAACGCCGGTCATAATCCCCATGGGCACCACAATGGGCCCGATCAGGGCCACGGTGGCCGCATCCGACATAAAATTGGTCACCATACCCGAAAAAGCAGACATGCCCACCCATAGCCCGTAGCCCTGATCCATGCCAACCTGCGAAAGGGCGTTTAAAAAGGTGGTTGCCAGCCACAGCGCCCCGCCGCTTTCTTTAAGCAGGGCACCCAGCGTCAGCGCCCCGCAATACATAAACCAGGCATTAAAGGATATGCGCTCGATGATCTGTTCAAACTTGACGGTCTTGAACAAAACCGGCACAACCAAAGCCAGCAGCGCCGGTCCGCCCAGCCCGGTGGCTTCTCCGCCGAATATCCACAGCGCCACAATCACAAAAAGCGTGCCGGCAGTGACGTACTCGGGATATTTCATTTTTCCCATCCGCCGCGTCTCTTCCTTAATAAGTTCCAGTCCCGGGGTCAGATCCCGGGTCTTTATCTTCTTGCTGAATAAGGTTGCCATATAGAGCAACAGCATGCTGCTGCCCAGCGGCACCAGTGGCCAGCCGTATTTCATCCAGCCCGAATAGGTAATCGGTATGCCATATTCGGTAAAGAAACCCATCATGATCACATTGCGCCCGCCGGCCGATGGGGTTCCGGGACCGCCCATATTTAAAGCGAAACACAGGGAAAAAAGCAGATATTTGGCCAGGGCCGGGTCGTGAACCACCTCGCCCTTCGGGCTGGTGGCCTTCACCGATCCGTAATAGACTGCCATCAGCACGGGCACCATAAAAGAACACATGGCCGGCGCCGACATAAATGAGCCCACAATCGACATGCTGATGCACAACACGATCATCGGAACCCAGAAGCCTCTGGTCCATCCCAGCAGCCAGACCGCCAGACGTTTATGGAATCCGACCTCCACCACTGTGGCGCCCAGTGCAAAAACACCCAGCATGAACATGGGAGCGTCGCCCGCAAAAGTCTTGCCGATCATGTTAAAGGGCAGCAGCCCGAAAAAGTAAGCCATCAGCGGCATCAAAATGCCCGTCACCCCGATCGGAAGGGCCTCAACCGCAAAAAAGACCACCGCCATGGGAACAATGCCCAGCACGATCATCGTTTTGGCGGCAGCTTCTTTGGCATTGTGGGCGATTTCCCAATCGATCATCTTCTCAACATATCCGTATTTTGTCATCACCTCCGCCAGCGAGTCGGGAGTGGGCAAAATAAAGGCGATCAGGATGAAAAGGCCTGTGCCAACGCCGATCCACAGTCCTTTCAGGGCAAATATTCCGGTTTTTTCCCCATGTGTGTCCATCAAAAACTCCTTTTTATGTGTCGCGATCAAATTTGAATTCGATCAATCGCTCCTGCGCTGCGGTTCAATCTGCATTCTACTTCAACAGTTCTTCATGATTTCGCAAATCTTTGAAAATAAATCCGATAGCCGCAATATTCCCACTACCTTCTCACCGCGGGTCACCAGCAGGGACTGGTAAGGATAAATAACCAGCTGGTGAGCGGCTTCTGCCAGGGTGGCATTCTCATCAATATATTCATCCTCTGACGGCGGCTGGATAAAATTGCTCAGCTTTTGCCCGGCAGCCCGTTCACAAATAAATTGCAGCGGCTCCATCCACAGGGCGTTATCTTCAAGCATGTCCTTGATCATGTCCGGACTGAATCCGGAGCGCTCCAGCACATCGGTGCCTTCCATCTTCCCATAATTGGGCTCAATGGCAACCAGAACGTCTTTCATCGTTAGCTTGCTGACCACCTTGCCGGTGTCATCTAAAACCAAAATAGCGCGATGCTTGTGCCGTGAGGGGTCAAGTGCCAGTTGCGCATTTTCCAGCGCAAGAACTGCCTCGCGCAACGTCGCCCCCCTGGAAACCGTGGCATAGTCTGCCAGCGGAATCATTAACTCTTTTACCGGTGTTGTTTTCATATACAGTCTCCCAATGATTCAAGTGCTGACAAAGTTAAAATCGATATCGGATTCATGTTCTTATTCGGTTTCACTCACCTTGTAATCGATGTTTGCAAAATCAATATCATCATAATTATTCAGATTGATTTTTTCGGCTGACAGCCTCCCGAATGCGGCTGGCCAGCGAATCGATATCCAACGGAATCAAAAAATCATCAAAAGCACCCAAATCCATGGCTTCTATAGAAAGATCCATATGATTGGAATCGTTTATGATGATGATTTCAGTCCCGGGACTGATGGTTTTAAGAGGCTGGATCAGTGTCAGTCCTTCCATACCAAGACCGTCTACACCCAGTAGAACGACATCGATCTTCTCTTTGGCGACGACCGCAGCCACATCGTCTTTGGGCGTGAGCTTATCTACTGTAAATCCTTTTTTCTGCAAACACTGGTAAAGATTTTTGCGAAAGCGATTTTCGGCTTCTATGATCAATATGCGGATAGCCATTGTTCGAATAGCCCTTTATGGACAACAGGTGCTATGGATGAGCAAGACATATGCCAAAAATTTTTATAGAGTAATTTCAGCTGGTTTTGTAAAAATGAGAGAATGGAAGGGGATTAATGAAACAATATAAAACATATTAGATCATTTAATTTGAAACAATATGAAACAATTTAGAGCTTTTTTAGCATTTCTTGTGTTCAGCCGCCAATTAGCGCTTGTGATCACTAAAAATTGAGATTCGCGAAACTGCCTTGAAAACGGTAATGGCTGCCTATTACAGGTTTGAAAATATTTCAGAAGCGTGGGCACATTAAGGTAGGTTATAAAATATCCCCGGGCTTGAGCTTTCCTTCGAAATAACGCTTCAGGGCCGAATCGCTAGATCCGACCACAGAATCGATCACTTCAATCCGCTTCCAGGTAAGATACTGATAGTAATCATCCTCAATTCCGCTGCAGATAACAGTTTGGATATTTTCGGTGATAATCAGATGGCAAAGCTGGTCTGCCGAGGCTCGCGGCAGGACTACCATTCTTTTCTCTGCTGACCCGGTTTTCCCATTGCCGGCAACAATTAAAACCTCTGTGGCCAGATCAAATCGGGGCGCCACATCGTTTTCATGCAAAGGAATGAGGATTTTTTTTGACGCCATCAGCGGATACCGTATTGGTTCATTTTACGCCACAGCGTGCTTCTGGCCCAGCCCAGTGAAGCCGCAGCTTTATTTTTACGGCCGCCGGCTCTTATGAGGGCCTCCATGATCATTCGTTTTTCAGTGTCGGACCAGTTCCGGTCGGGTTCCACTCGAATAAAGCCGGTCTCATCAGAAAGGGGGGCTTGCGGGACGTTCGTCTGCTGAGCAGCCTCAGACATATCGAACGGTTCCGGATTCAGCAAATAGGATGGCAAGTGCTTGGATCGAATTTGCTGATCGCTGCAAATATTGATCGCATATTCAACGATATTTTTTAGCTCTCTTACGTTTCCCGGATATTTGTAAGTCAGCAAGATTTTTAAGGCCTTGGGTGAAAGGGTCAGTGTTTTTTTGCCCAACTGGGCTGAAAGGGTATTCAAAAAATGATCCAGTAACAGCTGAACATCACCATGTCGCTCGCGCAATGGCGGCAAATGGAGCCGAATCACGTTGAGTCTGAATAAAAGATCTTTTCGGAATCGGCCGCTGCGGACCATCTGTTCGAGATTGCGGTGGGTGGCTGCGATGATGCGAACATCGGCGCTGAATCCCTTGATACTGCCTAAAGGGAAAACCTCCTTATCATCCAGAAAAGTGAGCAGTTTGACCTGAAGTGGAAGCGGAAGGTCTCCGATTTCGGTCAGGTAAAGCGTTCCGTTATTCGCCAGTTGAATTCTGCCGGGCTTGTTCTCTACGGCGCCGGTAAATGCACCTTTTTGATGTCCAAATAATTCCGACTCCAGAAGGGTATCGGGCAATGCACCACAGTTGATTTTGGCAAAAGGGCCCTTTGCCCGGTTTGATGCCTGATGGATGGTTTCTGCGACCATGTCCTTTCCAGTACCGGTTTCTCCTGTAATCAAGACCGAGGAATCGCTCTGAGCCAGGGATGGAATGCTCTGAAAAATCTTTTGCATCTGTGGACTTCTACCGACGATTTTACTGAATTTGTATGCGTGACTGGCCGTTTCATCGAGTTCCCGCAGCAGGCGGATGTCTTCGATCGTTTCCAGAAATCCAATAATTTGGTGGTTAATGTTTCTTAAGGGTGCTGTGGTGATACGGATGGGAATTAGTTGGCGTTCGGTGTTGATGAGATTGCCTTCGATACATTTTGGGCCCGATTTTTCATCGATGCGCAAAACCGGGCAGTCTTGAATACAAATATTGCTTCTCAAAATATGGGTGCAGGTAAAACCGCAAAACTCCTTTTGGCTGAAACCGGTAAGGGCCTTCAGGGTTTGGTTCATAACAACGATCTTGCGCTCCAGGTTTAAAACGACAACCCCCATGGCAATTTGATCTAGCAACTCACAAAAATCAACGGGGATGTCGAAAAGATTATGGATGTGCGGTGGGATTGCGAGGCTCTGATCGGAAGGCGGGCGTCTGAAAGCGCCGCTATTTTCGTCAGTGTTTGCGCTTTTCGCTTTTTTCATTCGTTTTTCATAGCATGGATATAGAATTTATTGCAAACGTTGCAGTTGGGTGGAAGCTTGGATCTTACTCTTTTTTCGACACCCATTTGAAACGGTTGCACTTTTTACTTTTCATCGTCATCCAGTTTCGCCAATGCCCGTAACAGTCCTAAAGGGGATTCGCGCAGCGATAACTTTTGGATCTGTTCTATATGCTCTTTGTTATGCTCGAATTTCTTTTTAAGCCTTGCCTCGTAGGCCTCCTTAATGACCTTGACAAGTTTATCGAAATCATATGGTTTTTCCAGGTATTTGAATGCTCCCAGTCTCGTGCTCTCCACCGCTGAATCTATGGTGGCGTGGCCGGTCAGCATTATAATCTCAAGATGCTTGTGCCTTTCTTTCAATAACTTCAGCACCTGAGTGCCATCCATTCCGGGCATTTGAAAGTCCACTAAAGCCACATCGAAGAGATCTTTTTCAGCGCACGTTATGGCGTCACTGCCATTTGAGGCAGCAATAACATCAAAGCCCTTTAGCGCCAACCGCTCTGTAATCGCATCTAAAAAATCAATCTCATCGTCAACCAGAAGGATTTTTATTTTTTTCTGGCTACTCATGGTTTCCTCCATATGGTTATCCGGTAATGAATCTATAAATGCTTATTCTTCACAAATCAGAATATCAGAAAAATCAATTTTTTTTCATATTGTTAGTCGACGATTCCAGCGAGAAAATTCGCTGAGCATTTGTCATTGTCTGATTTCAACCGTATTTTGGATATTCATAGTATATATGTCAACTTTTATACAGAAAATTTTTTAAAATGGCCGTATCATAGGAATGAAAATTGATCCCATCACCCAAAACGGAACGTTTTTTTTGACAATCGCTATAAAGCGCCGAGTTCTCAGACGTCAGCCCGGTTTTTGAACGATTCGAAGTGAGTTTTCTATGATTTTTTTTAGGCCCTTTCCAATTTAACCGGCACCGGCTCTGCTTTCCAGATATCGGTACAGTATTCTTTGATGGAGCGATCGGATGAAAATTTGCCCATGCGGGCGACATTTAAAATCGACATTCGCGTCCAGCGGGATTGATCGCGGTAAGCGTCGTTGACCTTCTGCTGGCAGGCGGCATAATCGGCAAAATCAGACAGGACCAGATATTCATCATGGTATAGCAAAGCGTTCGTGATGGGTTTGAACAGATGCGGATCTCCATCAGAAAATTGCCCGCCTGAAACGGCATCAATCACCGCTTTTAAAGTGGCGTCTGACGCGTAGACGTTATATGGATTATAGCCTGCCGCCTTGCGTTCTTTTACCTGCTGGGCGGTCAGGCCGAAGAGGAAAAAATTTTCCGCGCCGACTTCTTCCCGTATTTCAACATTGGCGCCGTCCAGGGTCCCGATGGTCAGGGCCCCGTTAAGCGCAAACTTCATGTTTCCGGTGCCGGAAGCTTCCTTGCCGGCCATAGAAATCTGCTCGGAGACATCTGCGGCCGGATATATTAACTGTCCATTTTTAACGCTCAGGTCCGGTATAAACACCACCTTGAGCCGGTCCTTGACGTCCGGATCGGAATTGACAACAGCACCCACGGCATGGATCAGCTTGATGATCCGTTTGGCCAGATCGTAACCCGGGGCGGCCTTGCCGCCAAAAATGAAAGTGCGCGGAACGATGTCCAGATCCGGTTGGGCTTTGATGCGCTGGTACAACGAGATGATATACAACACCAGTAAATGCTGGCGCTTGTATTCGTGAATCCGTTTGACCTGAATGTCGAATATCGACTGCGGGTCAACCCGGATGCCGGCCTGAGTTTCAATCAAATCCGCCAGACGATATTTGCTTTCCAGCTTGATGCGTTGCCACTGGGCTTGAAAATCCGGATCGTCTGCGTGGGGTTCCAGCTTACGGAGGGTATTCAGGTCGGCTGCCCAGCCGTCGCCCGCGGTTCGCTTGATCAGCCCGGCCAGACCGGGGTTGCTCAGAACCATAAAACGCCTTGGTGTCACCCCGTTGGTTTTGTTACTGAACTTTTCGGGCATCATCTCGAAAAAGTCGCGCAGCACATCCTTTTTGACCAGCTCGGTGTGCAGGGCCGCCACGCCGTTGATGGCATGGGTGCCCACGCAGGCCAGGTTGGCCATGCGCACCGATCTTTTTCCGGATTCGTCGATCAACGACATGCGCGCTATGCGCGCATCGTCTCCGGGAAAGCGCTCGCGCACCTGCTGCAAAAAGCGGTGGTTGATCTCGTAGATGATCTCCAGATGACGCGGCAGCACCCGTTGAAACAGCGGCAACGGCCAGGTTTCCAGCGCTTCGGGCAGCAGGGTGTGGTTGGTATATCCACAGGTCTCAACGGTAACCTGCCAGGCCGTGCCCCAATCCATGGCGTGTTCATCCACCAGCAGCCGCATCAGCTCGGCCACCGCGATGGCCGGGTGGGTATCGTTGAGCTGAACCGCCCACAGCTCGTGAAAGTCCTCCAGTCGACCCCCGGACTGCAGGTGAATGGCGATGATGTTTTGCAGCGAGCAGGAGACAAAAAAGTATTGTTGCTCCAGTCGCAGGCGCTTGCCGGCAATCGGCTCGTCGTTGGGATAAAGGACCTTGGTCAGGTTTTCAGAGGCCACTTTTTTATCCACCGCGCCGTAGTAATCACCGACATTAAAGGCCTGAAAATCAAAAGATTCAGCGGCTTCGGCCTTCCACAGGCGCAGCGTGTTGCAAGTGTTGACGCGATAGCCGGATATGGGCGTATCATACGGGGTGCCCTTGACCACCCGGTCCGGCATCCAGCGAACGCCCTCGCGGCCGTCGGCATCGCGCTCCCGCACCGTATGGCCGCCCAGTTTGACCTCGAAGTGAACTTCCGGCCGCGCAATTTCCCAGGGATTGCCCAGATGCAGCCAGTTATCGGTCATCTCCACCTGCCAGCCGTCTCGAATTTCCTGGTGAAAGATGCCATGCTCATAGCGAATACCGAAGCCGATGGCCGGCACCTGGAGGGTCGCCAGCGAATCCAGATAACAGGCTGCCAGCCGGCCCAGACCGCCGTTGCCCAGACCGGGCTCCTCTTCCTGTTGCAGCAATTGGTCCAGATTCTGGCCGAGGGCTTCCACCGCCCGGCGCACCGGTTCCTGGATTCCCAGATTGATCAAATTATTGCCCAGATGCGGGCCCAGCAGAAATTCCGCCGACAGATAGCAGACGATCTTGACGTCTGTGTTCAGCCAGGTCTCAACGGTTTTGACCCAGCGATGCAGCAGCCGATCCCGCACGGTGTAAGCCAGAGCCATGTAATAGTCGTTGCGGGTGGCGATTTCCGGAAATTTTCCTTGAATGTAGAAAAGATTGTCAAGCACCGCCCGGCGCAAGGTCTCCACGCTGGTGCCGGTGCGATCGTCTTCGACCAGAATGTGATCGCGCGACAGGGGTTCATTGGGTGCTGCCATGGTTTTGTCCTTTCATTGATTTTGCCGTTGGTCAATTCACGGTGAAGCAGGTATAAAAACGTTACGCCCGGCCTCATGTTTGGCAAAAATTGCTGTTTGCTGTTATGCCCGTGCGCCGATGATCTTTATATATTGGGCATAGGCGTTTTTGAGGGCCTTCAGATAATCCCCGTCGGTTTTGCCCTTCCAGTTGGTCAATTCGGTGAATCGCCTCGGAATGACGACCGCCTCCGGCTGATAGCCGCTGGCCAGGCGCAGCTGCCAGCGCTTTTGTTGAATCTGCTGTTTGATGGTTTCCAGGTTGTCGGCGATGGCAGTGTAGCCCAAACTGTTGAGGCATTCAGCCAGGTGCGTCGGAGTGTAGACTTTGCGGGCAAACAGGCAGGCGACCATAGAGGTCAGCAGCGCACGATCCTGCTCATCGGCGATCAGAAAGTCGACGGCCTTGCGGACATCTTTTTTATCATGCTTCTGATCGTACGAATACCCGCCGCTGTCCAGATGCGAATGCCGAAACCCGAGCGACTGGGCGGTGTAGAAGACCTCCCCGGTGGCATAGCCGGCCATTTCCTGGCCCAGGACGCAGGCGTAATCCGCTCCGCCATAGTGCCCGGCGGCTCTTAATGTCCCCGCACCCAGCCGGCGATAAAAATCATTTGCCCCGTTGCCCAGATGCCTCACGGCCTGTCGATAGATTTTCGCATCGCCAAACCGCAGGGACACGATAGTCTCTTTGTCTGAAATGATGCCGTTTTCCGTGGCCTCGGTTGCCCAGGCCAGGGCCACACCGGCCGACATGACATCCAGCCCCATTTCTTCGATTTCATCGATAATGCCCAGCACGGCAAAGCCATGGGTGACGCCGAGCATCGCCCCGGTAGCAAAAATGGGTTCGTGATCATAGGACACCTGGGAAAAATAATAGCGATGATCTTTGTGAAACCTCTCGCGCACATAGCCCAGATGAATACAGCCGATCGGGCAGCCGGAGCAGGCTTGATTGCGCAACAGGGTTTCTTCCGCAAAAGTCTCGCCGGTGATACCCTTGATTTGTGGATCGCTGGTTTGCTGCAGGTTGCGGCAGGGCAGGGCCTTGAGGTCGTTGAGGACCGCGATATTCGCCGGGGTTCCCAGATCGTGGTATTTTTTCATCATGTCGGTGGTGGTGAGCTGGTCGTATACGTTTTGAAACAGTTTTTGATATTCCTTGCCGGCCGGCAATTCAAACATGTCGTCGCCTTCAATCACAATACCTTTGATATTTTTGACGCCCATGACCGCGCCCCCGCCCAGGCGGCCAAAATGGCGGTAGGTGTCGACATTGATACCGGCCATGGCTGTGCCGATTTCTCCGGCCGGGCCGATGCGTAAAATACTGCGGTGCCCGGAGCCGGGAAACATCCGTCTGAGCTGTTTGCCGGTCGATTTGACGTTTTTACCCCACAAAAAGTGAACGTCCTGGATGTCCAGATGATGGGCGCCAACTGCCAGACAGACAGGCGTGGGCGCTTTGCCGACAATTACCAATGCGTCTAAATTGGCGAATTTAAGGGACAGGGCCGAGCGGCCACCGGCATGGCTTTCAGCATATTGATCGTGATAGGGGGATTTGAAAGCGCAGACGGTCTTGCTCATCAGCGGGAAATAGCCC
>JASFGN010000017.1:0-12079 GCA_050123735.1 Desulfobacterales bacterium
GTCAACGGTTATGGAGCCGTTTAAAGATTTGATGATACCCTGCACCACCGCCAACCCCAGGCCTGTTCCTTCCCCCTTTTCTTTGGTTGTAAAATAGGGATTGAAAATCTGTGGGAGTGCTTCAGGCGCAATGCCGTCTCCGGTATCTCTGACACTGAGCTTTAGAAATGAACCGGGATAGAGATCCGGAATTTCGGCCGCAGCATTTTGATCCAGTTCGACATTGGCAAGACTGATTTCAAGCTCGCCGTCTTTTTCATCGATGGCATGTGCCGCGTTGGTGCACAGGTTCATCAGCACCTGATGGATTTGAGTTGGGTCCGCTTCGATAATAGCGGTATTTTTTTCTATTTTTTGCTGAATCGATATTGTGCTCGGCAAAGAGGCGCGTAACATCTTCAGAGCCTCTTTTACAATATGGGCCACCTGAATGGGCTTGCGCTCCTGTTTGTTCTGACGGCTGAAAGCCAAAATCTGCTTGACCATATCCCGGGCGTGCTTGCTGGCATTGAAAATTTCTTTTAAATTTTGGCGGACTTCTGAGTCCACGCGGGCGTTCATCAGGATCAATTCGGTGTAACCGATGATCACCGAAAGAATGTTGTTAAAATCATGCGCGATACCACCGGCCAACGTACCGATGGCTTCCATTTTCTGCGCCTGCTGTAGCTGAGACTCCAGATTTTTCTTTTCTTCCTGGGCCTGCTTTAGTTCGGTAATGTCATGCGCCACAACCAAAATGCGTGTCGGTCTTCCTTCTGCATCCTGTAAAAATTTTGTATTGAGCAAAGCCCAGAGTTCACGACCGCTCTTTGTTTTTATTTTATATTCAACCGACGCCGGTACTTTTTCACCTTTTTGAATCCTGTCGAAGCGTTCAAGGGATTTTGTCTGGCCCTCTTCGGTTAAAATATCAAGCGCGTTCATGGACAGTAGCTCATGGCGGGTATAGCCGGTATACTCGCACATGACATCATTGACGCTTACAAATTTTCCATTTATTAGATCAATTTCGTAAATGCCGCTGGGCGCATGATTCAACAACTGACGGTATCTGGCCTCACTTTCCCGCAGAGCGTTTTCAGACTGTTTGCGCTGGGCGATATCGCGAACGATGCCCCGGAATCCGATGGGGACCCCGTTTGTGTCTTTCATCAGAGTGACGGAAGCATCCAGGTGGCCTTTGGAGCCATCGACTTTGAAGATTTCCCAGTCAAATCCTTTCGCGGGTTCACCGGTTTTGTATACCTGATTGAAGGTTTGGTATACTTTTTGTGCATTTTCGGAACTCATATATTGCCGATAATTCATGCCCGCCATGGCTGCGGGGGAATATCCCAGTAAGCGACTCAAAGAATTATTGAAAAAAGTGAAACTGCCCTTCAGGTTGACTTCGTAGTATCCGTCCTCGATATTGTCCAGAATGGAGAGGTATTTTTCTTTGCTTTCACTGAGTGCGGTTTCAGAATCGATCATTTTGATCACCACCCGCACCACGGTATAGGATACAACGGGGGCAATGGTACCTGGAAAAACCATGGATTTAATCAGTCCGATCCAGCGAAAATCACCTGAAATCAACGCAAAACTCAATTCAAGCGCCACTGATCCCAACACTGCGATCAGCGTGATCGCCAGAGAGGTTTTGACCGCTCCCAGTCTTTGCATCCATTTTAGAATCATTCCGAGGTTCCGATTAAACGTTGAAATAAAAAGGATTGGTTCGATCCTGGGGCCTTATGAGCAATCGCCCGGCACCTGAAAATGTCCTCAAAAAAACGATGTTCACTGCCACCGGATGAATAATGCGTGCAGTGGTTGACAACGTTTTGATAAAATTATCATAAATCTATTGTTAGTATCGGTCAGTCAGGGCAATTCTTTAAAATTTATACCGCTTCAGGTAATAATTTGATGCCGGTCGGAAATAGCTGGATTAACGGATGATGGGATCGGACAAAAAGCCTTTGAGTGCTTAAGATTGAGCATTTGGCGCTCAAAATCAACCGCCGGTTGACACGGTCTGTTTGTTTTGTCCTGCCAGCCTTGGGTCAGATAAAAGGTGATCGGGCGATCATCCTTCAACAAATTTGGCTTCCACCCAGCCGGTGCTGTAATAGTCTTCCGGCAAATAGGTCAGCTTGTCGCCGTTCAGCTGTTTCATGAAGATCTGGTCAAACTGCATGAAAAAAGTCGGTTGGGTGCCATCTTTAGGGATGGCCGCCAGATCCGGCGGTTGTAGAAACTGTTTGGTTTTAAAAGAGCCCCTCTTCCAGGTATAAGACCACTGTTTGGGCAATCGCATATAGTCATTCTGTGTTCCGCCGGACTCAACCCCGGATAACACGGTGAAATAATATCCTTTGTACGGTTTTAGCGTATATCCGAACCTTTTCTGCCCGGCCGGATCGGAATGGGCCACCGTTTCGTCGATAAGGGCCATGGGCTTTTTTTGTTTGTTGCCATACAGGTAAAACAATCCGGCAATATCATCGCCGTATTTGGTCCGATACCTGCGCCGGGCATCGGCAATCTGTTTGAGGGTTATGACAACGTCGCGGTGGTTTGCGATCTCCTGCTTAAATTTTGCGTAGCGGTTTTCATCCACCGTGCGCTGGCGAACATCGAAGTCAATGGTTTTATGGATCTTGGCAGTGGCCACGTCGATGACAAATCGGGTCGGCACCCCCCAGAAATACATTTTTTTACGGTTTCCATCGATACCGGTATACCCGTCCTTTCGCAACCGCAATCCCTGAGCATCAAACGCGGTTAATTGGATGACATCCGCGTTGCCGGCATCCAGGGTGATTTCATTCTGGTTGAAAACAACCTTGATGGCTTGTCCTGAAGGCAGCTTTTGATAGCTGCTTTTACCATCAGCCTGTTTTTTAAAGGTGAATCGCTCAACGGCTGATGCCAGTTCCATTTTCACTTTGCCAAAAGCCGCATGGGCCTTTTTGAGTTCGCCATTTGAAAGACCGTAACTGAAGCCGGCCGCGCTTTGGAAGGCATTGCCGGATAAATAAAGCGGCTGGCGCTCGCCAAAAAAATGGACCTCCCAGCGAATATCGCCGCTAAAGGGTCCCCGCGGCAGGTTGACCTGCAGGCTGTCGGTCCACATCATGCCGCCGGCTTCTTTCCAATCGACGCGCAGGTCGTTGAGTTCCTTTTCTGAGTAGCTGGCAAAGCTTTGCATCGGTCGATCGTCATAGCGCTGCCGGGTGGGCGTTTCCGGCTTACGGGACAGAACCAGTTCTTTGCCGCGGTTGAGATCGGCCACTACCTCAAAGGCATGCTCAAAGATCTCTTCAACCA
Organism: Desulfobacterales bacterium; assembly: GCA_050123735.1. Lineage (GTDB taxonomy): Bacteria > Desulfobacterota > Desulfobacteria > Desulfobacterales > JAHEIW01 > JAHEIW01. The sequence continues at coordinate 3,319 of JASFGN010000017.1, forward strand.
CGACAACCTGCAGGCGATAGATTTGGCCCTGAAACCGGCTGGCCGCCGATGAAGCCGCGCTCATGGATTCCCTGGAAGCCAGTGCCCGACCGGTGCTGTCAAATGCAAATAGCTGTGCTGAAAGACCACCCCGAAAGGTGATTTTGGCCACGTCCTTTTCCAGCCGGTGCAGCTTCACCGAAACCCCGTCGGATTTCCGGACGGCACCGGGTGTGTCATCGGGCGAAACAAATTCAAATATTTTCAACCGGGACGGCAGTGCGATCTTAAACTGAATTTTTGCTGTTCCCAGCGATTCAGCCGGCGTGGCCTTTTTGACATTGATCTCGATAAAGCCGGGTGAGGCACTGCCCGGGTTAATAACGTGCTGGAATGTGTTTTCTTCCACCCGACGGATGTCGGCGCCATCTGTTGATAGGACTTCGCTGACCTCGTATTTCAACTGAGCCAGAGCAGCATTCGGGATCTCAAGCGTGTCAAAATCCAGCGTCATGCGGGGTTCGTCACCAAAACTCCAGTAATTTCCCGGAAACAGATTTTGCGCGACGGCTGCGGGTATGGTTTTTTTCAGGGTTTCGATGTTGACTTCCGGCAGGATGCGCGGCGTATCGATATATTGGGCGGCAACTGCGCCCTCTGAGGGGTTTAATTCCATGCCCCGGGCCAACATCTGGCCGATGGTCGCTTCCGACAGCGCGCTTAACACGGCTTCGTCCTGGCTTTGCGCCCAGTTGAGACCGAGCATCAGGCGGTTGTTTTTGTGCGCCAGCGTGTGTTTGTAGCGCGGATCGTTAAAAAGCTCGATTAGCTTTAAAATCGTGCCGTCGGCATCCAGATTATCCGGATTTCCGTCCTTTAACTGTCGATATAGTTGCTTTACATCGACCCCTTTGCGAAATTGCTGGGCATAGCTGAGCATGCGACCGTTGGCTTCATCGAGGCGAAAACCGATGGCCATAGAATCGACGTCCTTCAGGGATTCGGAAACCTGGCTTACCACACCGCCGCCTATGGCGATCATCATAGCGGTCTTGGGGTTTTGCTGAACGGCAGGATTACTTTGAATTTTTTTCGGCCAGTCCGCATCTAAGTTTTCAGGGATACGGATCGACAAAACGGCCAGATCCCGGGGTTGAGCAACAGCAGCGATCATCTGCGCCACCTGGGTTTTGTGCAGCTTTTCCGGCCACTTGGCAAATCCTTTGATTAATTCTGCCGGTGCAAAAATGGCCCGATTATCAATAAACTGAACCCGGTACAGATCGATGGGGAAGCTGTTTTGTTTGTCTGCCGGAAGGGCGTCTTTTCTGATGCGATAGAGTCCATCCGTATGCGACTCCAGTACCTGAACATAATTAATTTGGGATGTCAGCAGTGTTTTGAGACTGTTGCCGTCTTCACCGCTGGCGAAAATGACCGGCAAAACGGTGTGTTGCGGATGCGCATAGAAATAAAGCTCAACATCTGTCAGGCCCAGCGATTGGATAATCGTGGTGGTCATCTTGTAGCGGAGGTTTTTTTTATCCTCCGCCGTGTTTTGATCAACGGCTGCCAGCAGCAACGGCACGTTGAGTCTGGCCGCGAAAAACGGTTCGGCAGAGAGCCCGCTTAAGGTAGCAGCTTTGGTTCCGGCATCAGGTGCTGATTTTTGAACGGCCGTTTTCTTTGCGCTGATATGACGCAAATCAAAGCCGCTGTCACTTAACTTGGACCATTGGGTTTTTGCGAAATATCCGCCCAGCACCACCAGAAGGATTGCGGCCACCGCCAGCAGCGGCCGCCGCTTTTGCCAGATGGGATTCACCCGCTGGCCGGCATCAGCAATGACGGGGGCATACGGCTCCTGAACCGGGGCTTGCTGGATCTTATCTGGCTGCGGGCGGACCAGCGGTTTGCCAGCGTCGTTTTTCGGAGTTGCTGCCCCGGGTGGCGTCACAACAAGGGACATGGGGCGGCCGCAGGCTCTGCATTTGGTGGTTTTAACACCCGGCGGAATCTTGGCAGCATTGATGCTGTATTTTTTGCCACAATACAGACAGCCAATATTTAAGATGCCTGCCTTTTGCGCACCGGCGGTTTGCCCTTTTACGGCCGACGAAGCGGCAGTGGTTTCAAGCTTTAAGGATATTTTGTGGCCGCAGGATTTGCAGCGCGTGCTGGTGACGCCCGGGGGGATGGTCCGGGCTTTGATCTTAAACTGTTGGCTGCAGTACTGACAGGTGACCTGGATCATATCGGATGCCGCTTTGGGCGGTGCTTGAAAAGCACCGGGTGCCTTTTTGCGCCGGGCAGTCGGCCGCAGTGAGATGGCAGCCCCGCAGGCCTTGCAGCGTGTGTTGCTGACATGGGCTGGAATCTTGCTCGAGTCCACAGTATAGACTTTTTTGCATTTTGAGCAGCTAACGTGCATGGTCGTCTTCCGGATGGCTGGGCTTGGGTGCTTCAGGTATTCGGAAAATTTATGTTGCTGAATTTAGCAGGGTGTAAAGATAACCCGTTAGCCGGCAGATCCGATTGCCCGTTGGTTGGTAAGAAGGTTTTTGTTTTTTAGGGTTAGCGGTTAACCGGCTAACGGGCCAACGGGCAATAGATACGTTTTAAAGCAACTGATAAAATTATCTCATATAAATGCAATCTTCGCAAATTTTTTGATCTTCGTTACAGACCAGATGCTGTCGTTGTTCGAGTAACGAATTACCAATAGCGCTTGAGAGGACTTAGGATGAGTTTGAGGCGTGTTTTTGGAGATACGCCTCCCACTCCATGGGCAGGAGTTGTTTTTTGGCATTGTTGCAGCTTTTGCAGCAGGCAACCACATTGCCGCGTGTGCTTTTGCCGCCACGCGCAATGGGCACGATATGATCCATGGTCAGCTCCCCGGGCGGCGTTTCACGTTTGCAATAATAGCATTGGCCTTTGGCAACCCGGCGCTTCCACCACTGGGATTCCCTCAGTTCCCGGGCCTTGCGGCGTTCGCGTTTCAGATCTGATTCTTCCAGATCATAGGCAAAGGGTTTCAGAGGTCTTTTCTTTTTCATGTTTTTTCTACTCGCTGCGCAAAAAGCCTAAACGGCATTCTAATAACGGGTGTGTTTCGTATTTAGTATTTTGTGTGTTCGTATTTTGTAATTGAAATACGAACACACAATCTTTGATTTCAAACCAAATACCAAACACGAAACACCAAACACCGGATGCAATTACCTTTTGAAATTTAACAGCTCCTGTTTGCCTAATCTATTTCCTAACCAATTTTTAATTTCCTGCTTTAAAATTCGATAATAGGCTTCAGAGCCCCCTAATCCCCGGCGTCCGAAAAAATAATTAATTTCAAGCAGCAAGGGGTTGATGCCTTTATTAGCGGGCGCAAAGATGACATCAAAGCCGGCCAGGTTGATACCGGTTTTGCTGCAAAAGCCTTTGACAAATTCCATTGCGACCTTCTGACGCTCGGGTGACAGGGCCGCATCGATCCTGGCTCCCTCAGATACGCTGGACTTAAATGCTTCCGTATCTTCCTGAATCCGCCAGTAGGATATCAGACGCTGACCGATGATTACCACCCGCAGGGTCTTGCCCTGTGTGGTTACATATTGCTGCAACAAAAAGCCCTTTTGACCCGAACGCTCAAAATCTGCGGCTTTACGCAAAACATCCTGAAGATCTTCTGTGGAAGTTAGCAGATATACGGTTTCGCCTTCACCCCCCCAGTTAAACTTAAACACACATGGCAGCTTGAAAGCAATATCTTCAATGTTATTTCCGTATTGCTGCCTGAAGGCATCCAGAGAATTGTATGTTTCAGCCGGCGGATGGGCCGTGCCGGTTTCTTGAAAAAGATGTATCTGACCTAATTTCCCGGGGTAGTCAAAGCGCGCATCATAATTGGGAAAGACATGGCGACAGTTTTCAGTGGCCATTTCATACAGGGATTGGCGGCATCCCTGGGGCAATACCACCGCATCTGCAGCCTTTATGGCGGCCAGATCCTCTGCAACGGGTTCACGCCCGGCGCAGAGGATGTTCTGGTCGGCTTCAAATACAGGATGAAAAGATACGATCATAGAAAGACAGCTCGTAGCTCAACGCTGAAAGCTCAAAGCAAAAACAAACAATTCTGAAAATAAATCAATCGTCTTCGAGGACAACATAACAAGATCTATTATGAAGTCAATAACATCAATTGGCGGAACCGTTGTGGACGCTGGCTTTTTCGCCGGGGATACGGTTTGTCATTTTGTCAGATATTTGTAGAACTGTTGTTCCAAAAAATGCTCTATTTTATATTGCTTGGGTTCAAGCTGGATTTGAATCATGGCATCGATCAGCATTTCTCTTTCAGCATCTAAAAACAGTGCCTTTTGATCCTGGACAAGGGCATAGTTCCGAAGGGTTAACGACCCGGATGTTTGCAACATCTCTGCTAGCGATTCGCACTTTTCGATCTTTTTAACAATGCAGCTTTCATATATTTTGACGGGGTCTCTCTTATCAACGGCAATTCCGGTTGATAGGAGTCCCCCGATCATTGCAACAGCGGCAAGCATTAAGCTTATGTTTAATAACCTGGAATACATGTTGCCCCCCCCTTTTATTTCATGGGTTCACAAAAAAGGCTCCATTTTTGTGGGCTGCACAATGCGAGATCAATACGATAGCGGTCATGTCAAATTTAGAGGCTGTATCGGAACTTGCGGAGATCTGGTGTGTCATCTGGTAAGAATGTTAGAATTCCCGGTGCCTTGCTTTACAGGAAAGCAAAATGGATGCCGAATTACTCGCTCAAAGAGGGATATTTTATTTTAAGCATAACAAATTGAAATTATGTTAATTTTTTTTTGCAGGCGATATGGATGGCATCCAATTTGGCAACCGTGGCATGTAAAACTGTCAACAATGTTTACAGGCACACCTTCAGGTGTGCTTCGATTAGCAACCAAACCAGCCGGCCCTGTGGATCAAATATTGATATGCCCGCCTAAAAAAGCGCTTCCATAGGATGCGTCGGTCAGGGCGCCGATGGGTCGGCGGGCTTCTCTGGATTGAATATTCGTATAAAAATATTGTTTGTTCATCAAATAAATAAAAATTAGAATTTTTACGCTATTATGAATAAATAATTGAAATTTCATATGATTTTTTATTGACAGCATCCCAAAAAGTGTAGTAATGATCGACAATTGTTCATTCACGAACTAACAAAGAAACTGAATATTGCCGTCCGCATTTTATAATTGAATCAGATATAGAATCGATATTTGGTCTGATTGAATTAATAAGTGTGCATCTGCTAGATTCTATTTAGCCCCCCTTTTTAGTCGAGAACGATACCGCATTTTTGTCATCTACGTTCGTCTATTTCTCTAAGCTTTTGAATACAAATGAATACCAAATACAAAACTAACCATATGAGAACTAAAGAAAAACAATTTTCAGAGGCCAGGAAGTCCATGACGATTAAGGTGCCTGCTGAACTAAAGAAGCAGATAGATGATGAAAGAAAATTGACCGGGCAAACCATTACCCAGATCGTTGAAAGAGCTGTCGCTCATCTGTTTAACTCAGATCAAAGACCGTCTAGATCCAATACCGATCAAGAATTGCAATCCAAACAGTTGCGGGAAATCGCCAATGACCTCAGGGTAATTGTTCATAAACTCGACAGAATGGCCGCAAAGCAGGCTTCTGATAAAATTGATGCCGTAAACCTTCTCGTTGTTGGTAACAGGCATGCGTCGCAGAATGATCCTAAAAAGGAAAGAGTGGTTAAGCTGGTCAAGGCCATGCACCGGGTCGGTGCCAATCTGAGTATGATTGCTTCCGGCTTAAATGTTGAAGGGATCAAAAAAAATAATCACGATGGCCATTGGCAGGCACAAGATGTTGAAAAAATACTGGAGGAGATAAAACAGGAAACGGATTACCTGCCACCCATTTATACACTACCGGAAAAACCGTAATTCATTTTATGCACTATGTACCTGAACCACTTTCATCTAAATTTGAAGCCCTTTGAAATGAGCCCGGATCCTCGGTTTCTATGGATGGGAGAAAAGCACAAAGAGGCTTTGGCTTCGCTTGAATACGGAATAATGGAGAACAAAGGGTTTCTGCTTCTGACCGGCGATGCCGGTGTGGGAAAGACCCTGATCATAAACGCCCTTGGGAAATCAGAGCGGGTGCAGGCCCTCATTGCCACGATTCCGGATCCGGACCTGGAAATTTTGGACTTTTTTAATTTCCTTTCTGAAGAATTCGAGATGAACCGAAATTTTGATACCAAAGGCGCTTTTCTGATTCGTTTTAAGCATTTTTTGCATGAAGTGTATGAGGCCAAAGGAAAAGTACTGCTTATTATTGACGAGGCCCAGAGACTCAACCATGACCTTCTCGAACAGATCCGCATTCTTTCAAATATTGAATATGATTTTAAAAAACTCATCAATATTTTTCTTGTCGGACAAAGTGAACTCAATCAAATTTTGCGGGAAGAGCGCAATGCTGCGTTTCGAAAAAGAATTGCCGTCAGCTATCACCTGGATTCCCTGGATCAAAAAGAAACCGAAAACTATATCAATCATCGTCTCCATGTTGCCGGTGCCACCGAAGAAATATTCAATGCCGCAGCCATTCGCGAAATCAATCAGTTTTCCATGGGGTATCCGCGACTCATCAATATCATATGTGATCATGCCCTGCTGATTGGTTACTCAAAAGGGATCAAGCTGATCGATGATGGCGTGATTGCTTCATGCAAGCAAGATCTGCGGATATTGGGTGAGCCGAATAAACGCCTTGAAGAGGACAAGCTCTGGAAAGAGAATCAAGAAGTATACGAATATGACGAAATACCGGGCAGGCAGAAAGATAATAAAAGAAATTGGGTGTATGCCGGTGTCGTCCTGGCGTTTCTCATCAGCGGGTTTGTTCTGTTTAATTTCATATGGAAAGACCGATCTCATGTTGATGGTGTAGCGAGTCGTCAGTTTCCCGATCAGGAGATCTCAAAAAAGGAAAGCCTAAGCCCCGAAAAGGCTGCGAAAGAAGATTTTGACAGAGGAAAGGTAACGCAAAGCCGTCAATTGGAATACGCAGCCGTCCAGGAAAAAAATAGTATAGCCACAAATAAAACGCTTTTATCCGCGGTTCAGGGTGACGGGTCCGAGAAAAACGGCCAGGCCTCACAGAATAACCTCTCCGCGCCGGAACACAAAACAATTATTCAATTTGAGCATGATTCAATTATGCTTCCCAATGAAGCTTACGCGCAGCTTGACCAGGTCGTCAAATTGAGTTCATCCAAACCCGGTTCAGAAATTATTGTTGAAGGTTATACCGATTCCTTTGGTGATTACATCTATAACAAAAATCTTTCCCGATCGAGAGCCGATGTTATTAAAGAATACCTGGTTAAGGTGGGTATCCCGGCAACAAAAATTAAAACTTTTGGAATGGGGCCCCAAAATCCAATAGCCAGCAATCAATCGCGTGAAGGAAGAAAACAGAATCGCCGCATAGAAATCCGCATCAAACCCGAATAATAAAAATTCAGTTTATAAATGAGAGGGACGCCCATTAAATTATAAGTTTCTTTCAAATGACCATTGTGCTATACAGATAATATGCCCCGTCAAGCCCGCATAGATGCGCCGGGTGCGTTGCATCACATCATCGTTCGCGGCATCGAAAAGTGCAATATATTCAATGATGATATCGATCGTAAACGCTTTGTCCAGCGCCTGGGTGATATTTTAAATGCAAGCCAAACCCCCTGTTATGCCTGGGCCTTACTTCCCAATCATTTCCATTTGCTTTTAAAAACGAGCCATACGCCCATTGCCACCATTATGCGAAGGTTGCTGACCGGTCATGCCGTGTATTTTAACCGTCGACACCGCCGGAGCGGTCATCTTTTTCAAAACCGTTATAAGTCCATCTTGTGCCAGGAAGATAATTATCTGCTGGAATTAGTGCGCTATATACATTTAAATCCATTAAGGGCAAACCAGGTGTCCGGTCTAAAGAACTTAGATTTGTACCCTTATAGTGGCCATTCCGTGTTGCTCGGCCATAATAAAAATGATTGGCAATCAGTGGATGAAACCCTAAAGCTGTTTGGGAAAAAGGCCACCAAGGCGCGTAAGCGTTATCGCAAGTTTGTAAAAAAAGGGGTAAATCAGGGCAGGCGCCCTGAATTGGTTGGTGGTGGTCTGATCCGTAGTGTTGGCGGATGGCATGCATTTAGAGCCCTGGATCGGACCGATGCACACTTTAAAAGTGATGAGCGGATTTTGGGTGATAGTGATTTTGTCGAAAAAGTTCTGAAAAAGGCCGAGGAGAAACGGGAACGGAAATATCAATTGGAAGCCGAAGGTTTCACAGTTGATCGGGTAGCCAATCGGGTGGCTTCAATAATGGATCTCAAAACCGAGGACGTATGGAAAAAAGGCAAGCATCCGCAAATTGTAAAAGCGCGCAGCCTCTTGTGTTATTGGGCAGTGCATGAGTTAGGCATGACCGCCACTGAACTTGCCATAAGAATCGGCCTAACTCAATCGGCTATCAGCCAGAGCGTAAAGAGGGGTGAGGTCCTTGCAGCTGAAAACGGATTTAAACTCATAGAACCAGAGAAACGTCTAATTTAATGGGCGTCCCTTCACTAAAAAGCGTTAATTGGATATTTGGTTAGGTTTTGCGGGGGTATGGTATTTCGTGATCTAGACTAAATCTGCGCTCTACCCATCTTTTTCTTGCTACCTTA
>JASFGN010000018.1:0-11824 GCA_050123735.1 Desulfobacterales bacterium
TCAGGATTCACGCAAATTCAGAATTCGGGATAAAAATATTTTTAACCGCGTCATGACCCGCATGAAACGCTGGTTCAATGACGTCGTTTAAAATTCGGACTACAGATTTCAAAATTTATTTACAGCCGGTGCGTTTCGGCTTTTACATAAGCAACTGGAAACTTACAAAAACCGAATTTTAGTAGGAGGCAAAAAATGTTTACCTATGTGGACCAGGAAAAATCAGCAAAAATCAAGGTAATAGGCGTCGGCGGTGCGGGCGGTAACGCCATCAACAATATGATTGCATCCCATTTGCAAGGCGTTAAATTCATTGCCGCCAATACCGACAGTCAGGCACTGGAGATGTCAATGGCACCGGTTAAAATTCAAATGGGCGAACATCTCACCGAAGGGCTCGGGGCCGGAGCAAATCCCCAGATCGGCCGGGATGCGGCCCTGGAGAGTGAAGAGGCCCTGCGGGCTGCCCTGGCCGACAGTCACATGGTATTTATTACCGCCGGATTTGGAGGCGGCACCGGAACCGGGGCTGCCCCGGTGATTGCCGAAATCTGCAAAGATCTGGGTGCCCTGACAGTCGCAGTGGTGACCAAGCCGTTTTCCTTTGAGGGCAAAAAACGCACCCAGCTGGCTGAAGCTGGAATCGATACCCTCAAAAGGGTCGTCGACACGGCTATCAGCATCCCCAACGATCGGCTCAGAGGTCTGGCGCCTAAAAAAGCGAAACTAATGGATATGTTTTTAAAAGCCGATGAAATCCTGTTGCATTCGGTCAAAGGTATCACCGACCTGATTATGATGCCCGGACTTGTCAACCTGGATTTTGCCGATGTCAGAACCACGATGTCCAAAGCCGGATTGGCCATAATGGGCATTGGAATTTCTGCCGGGGAAAACCGCGCAGTGGAAGCCGCTGAAAGAGCCATGTCGCATCCCCTGCTAGAAGACCTGCCCATCGCCGGCGCCAAGGGTGTGCTGATGAATATCACCAGCAACAGTGATATGGAATTTGAGGAGGTGGCTGAGGCCTCCGAGCGGATTCACGACGAAGTCGGTGACGATGCCGATATCTTCTGGGGCACCTCCATTGATGACAGCCTTGGCGACGAGATGCGCGTTACCGTTATCGCAACGGGCATCGGTGCCGAGCCGGAAACGAAGGTGACCCATAACGCGGTCGAGCTGCCGTTAAGAGGTAGAGTCAGGGATATTACACCTGAAGATCTGGAAAGAGACATCATTGATTATGAAGAACCCACCTTTATCCGCCAGCAAAAAGCCGTGGGAGAGTCCGGCGGCGCCATTTATCGCGGCCCCCATGGCTTGAGCCTGGATGATAGCGAGCTGGACGTACCGACCTTTTTAAGGCGCAAGGCGGATTAAAAGTGTCCGCTGTCCGTTGTCCGTCGATGGTGGAAGCGATGTTTTCTGTGCTGATTTGAGCGGGAGCTGACGGTCGCTTAATATAAGACGTTGCACCGCCCGGCAATCGTTCTTAATGCGGCCGATCAGGTCTTTTTGCCGAAAGGCCAGACGTTGACTGTGCGTCAAACTGCCGCATGTTAAGCATAGGGTCCACATAGGTTTTGACTGCGGCTCCCGGTGTGGAGAAAAAGCGCACGCAAAGACATATCAAATCACCAACATTTTACATCGCTTTCCTCCGGAGACGGACAACGGACAAACTGATGACAACGAGGCACCATAAATCAACAAAGCGCCCCGATCCTGCTGAAATCGGCGCCATTCACAAATCCTGGAGCGGACGCGTCCGGATCGCCCTGGTTTATCCGAACCGCTACCATGTGGGCATGTCCAATCTGGGATTTCAAAGCGTCTATCGTCTGTTCAATGCATCTGACCATGTGGTTTGCGAGCGCGCCTTTTTGCCGGAGCCATCTGATAAGCAGCCGCCCGTCATCAAAACCGTTGAATCCGGAAAACGCCTTTTAGATGCCGATATCATTGCTTTTTCACTGTCTTTTGAAAATGATTATCCGCATATTCTATCCATTCTCGATAATATCGGTCTGCCTCTGAGAGCCGACCAAAGAGGCGATCGGCATCCCCTGCTGATCGCCGGCGGTGTCACCTGTTTTTTAAATCCCGAGCCGATTGCTGCTTTTTTTGATTGTTTTTTTATCGGTGAAGCCGAAGCGGTCATTCCCCGCTTCCTGGACGTATTTGATCCCGGCAGCAAACGGCGTACCATGCTTAAAAAAATTGCCGCTGAAGTCCCGGGAGCGTATGTTCCGGCCTTTTACGATGTCGGTTATAACCACGACGGCACGCTCGCAGCCTTTAAGGCTCTCGAAGCTGTTCCGGCCGGCGTAAAACGCGTTTACCTCAAGGATCTGGCCGATACAGCCGCCTGCAGCGCTATTTTGACCTCAGATACCGCCTTTGACCAAACGCATCTGATCGAAGTTGCCAGAGGTTGTCCTCACGGCTGTCGGTTTTGTGCCGCCGGGTTTGTTTATCGCCCGCCGCGTTTCAGGCCGATTTCAGCGCTGGCCAAAGATATCGGTCAGGCATCCGCCAGGACGGACCGCATCGGTCTGGTGGGCGCAGCGGTTTCCGATCTTCCCGGGCTGAGTGATTTGTGCGGCCTATACCAGAATAAAAATCTTCGCATATCGTTCAGCTCCCTGAGAGCTGATGGACTGTCTGCGGAAATGCTGGCGGTTCTCAAAAACAGCCATGTTAAAACTGCAACCATTGCGCCGGATGCCGGATCCCAACGCATGCGCAATGTCATTAATAAAGGCATTACCGAAGATGCGATTCTGGCTGCCGCCGATACGCTGGTGGCCAACGGTATTCCGAACCTTAAATTGTATTTTATGATTGGCCTGCCCACCGAAACCGGTGATGACGTCGAGGCCATCATTCGTATGGGGAAAAAAATCAAACACCGTTTCCTGAAAGCCAGCCGATCCCAAAAAAGGATCGGTGGCATCACGATCAGTTTGAACTGTTTTGTCCCCAAACCCTTTACCCCTTTTCAATGGGTCGCCATGGCCGAAACCGTTGATTTGAAAAAAAAGATAAAAAAAATTAAGACTGAATTGAGCAAGGTTGCCAACCTCAGAGTTCATGCGGACATACCGCGCTGGGCCTATATCCAGGGGCTATTTTCCAGGGGTGATCGCAGAGTCGCCGATATCCTTTCTCTGGCGCATACCTATAAGGGCAACTGGGCCCGCACCCTCAAAGATGTATCCATCAACCCGGATTTTTACGTCCTGCGGGAACGCGACCTCAATGAACGCCTCCCCTGGGATTTTATTGATCAGGGAATTAAAAAGTCCTATTTACAGCAGGAATATCGGCGCGCCATGAGCGCCCGTCCCTCAGCGGCCTGCCGTGTTGAAACCTGCAACATCTGCGGCATCTGTAACCAGTCACAGTAAATTCACATTCCCGAAGTCATTGTCATTTGCATGGGGTTTCAAATGTCAGTCACCCGGTTCCAAGGTTCAGGGGTTAACGACCTGATGGTAGATTTCCGTTTCGAGCAGCTGGCCGCTGGCTGCTGGTGACTCTGAACAAGTGACAGGTAAATCGAAACACGCAGCGGGGAACGCGTAATTCGCGGCATATGATAATTTGATTTACGAGGATGAGGACGAGCAGGAGTACGATTACGATAAAGAGCATATAATGACGTGCTCGTATGCGTACTCGAGAATGCAATCCATCTTAATTATTCAAGATCCTGTGCTACACAATCTGCAAGACCGAACTCCAAAACCCTGAACCTCTGAACCCACAACCTTTGAACCCAATTTTTATGAAAAATTAGCAAACATACTTGAAAATATGGCGTTTAAATGATAATTAGAAGCCTTTTTTGGAATGCAAGCCGATGCCCTTGTGAGACCAGAATTTTGAACCTACCGGACACTGATCTGAGACAGGGGCGAATTGACATAGTAAACGGACTGGCAAGGAGATGCTATGATTGAAAGTATTGTATTCATGCTGGGATTGGGCATTGTGTGCGCCGCGATTTTAACAGCGGCATCCCGCATTTTTTATGTATACGAAGATCCACGGATTGCCCGGGTGGAAGCCACATTTGCCGGCGCCAATTGCGGCGGATGCGGTTACGCCGGGTGTTCTGCTGCGGCTGTCGCCGTGGTGGCGGGCGAGGCAGAACCCAGTGTTTGTGTGGTCGGGGGCCCGGAATCGGCGGCCAAAGCCGCTGAAGTTATGGGCGTTGAAGTCGGCCTGGCCGAACCCCCCAAATCCTATAACACCTGCACCGGCGGTAAACGCGCTGCAGACAAATTTGTTTACCTGGGTGTCAATACCTGCCGCGCCCAGGCGGTTTTATCCGGCGGCCGGCGGGAATGTTCGGTCGGTTGCATCGGTCTGGGCGACTGCGTTGATGCCTGTAAGTTTAATGCCCTTAAAATGGGACCCCAGGGGTACCCGGTGGTGGTCGAAGGAAATTGTGTCGGTTGCGGCGCCTGCGAGACGGTTTGTCCTAAATACATCATGAAGGTCAAAACCATGTCTGAGCGCCTGATGCACTTTAATTCCAGAAGCGACCGCCTGGCGCCCTGCCGCCAGACCTGCCCGGCTGAAATCGACATCCCCCAGTATATCGCCCAGATTCGCCAGGGCGACTACGAAGGCGCCATCAATACCCTGCGCGAGAGAAATCCGTTCATATTATCCTGCGGACGGGTATGCCCGCACCCCTGCGAAACAAACTGCCGCCGGGGAATCGAAGATGAACCGGTATCCATCAATCAGTTAAAGCGTTTCGTCGCCGATTATGAAATGAATTCCGGAGACCGGCTGCCCATACCCACAGCCCCCGAAACGCGCAAACGCGTTGCGGTTATCGGTGGCGGACCGGCCGGACTGAGCTGCGCCTATTTTCTGAGACGGCTGGGCCATCAGGTCAACATTTTTGAAGCCATGCCCAAATTGGGCGGTATGCTGCGCTACGGTATCCCGGAGTATCGCCTGCCCAAACAGGTGCTGGATTGGGAAATCGAAACGATTCTGGATCTGGGCGTCGATTTTCATACCAACGTAAAATTCGGCCATGATTTTGACTTAAGCTCTTTGGTCGCATCCGGCTTTGACGCCATTTTTATAGGTATCGGCGCATGGAAAGATGCCAGCCTGCGGGTCGAAGGAGAAGACCTCAAAGGCTGCTATACCGGAATTGATTTCCTGTCCCGGCTGGCCGGCGGAGAAAAAATGCCCATTGGTGAAACCGCCGCGATTATCGGCGGCGGGAATACGGCCATCGACTGCACCCGCAATCTCATCCGCTTGGGGGCCAAAAAGGTCTATATCGTATATCGGCGCACACGCGGCGAGATGCCCGCCAACGAGGTCGAAATCGATGCAGCCGAACACGAAGGGGTCGAATTCGTATTTCTGGCCGCTCCGGTCAAGGTTATCGGGGATGAAGACGGCCATTGCACCCACCTTGAATATTTAAAGATGCAGCTCGGAGAGCCCGATGCCAGCGGCCGGCGCCGACCGGTGCCCATCGAAGGCTCGGAAACCCTGCTGCAAACCGACATGGTTATCACCGCCATCGGCCAATCCCCCGATGTTTCGTTTACCGAACGCACTCAGAAACGCCTGGCCGATCTGAAAACAACCCGCTGGAATACCATCGAGGTGAATCCGGACACCCTGCAATCCAATATTCCGTATCTGTTTGCTGCCGGTGATGCCGCTACCGGACCGTCCCTGGTGGTATCTGCCATTGGCGGGGGACGACGGGCTGCCCGCTCCATACACCAGTTTATTACGGGACGGGAGGTAACGGCCCAGAAAAACGAATTGAACAGCGATCTGATCGCCGAAACCTTATTTGATCAGGTGAGCGGAATTGTCAAAAATCCCAGGGCACCCATGCCGGAGCTGCCGGTTGAAGAGCGGATACATTCCTTCATCGAAGTGGATCAGGTATTGACAAGGGAGGCCGCTGCGGATGAAAGCAACCGCTGTCTGTCGTGCTGTCTGACATGTTATGACCCGGACGTGGCTGCAAGCATAACGCCGCGCCCGAGGACCAAGCGCACCGAAAATGAAGCAGCCTAGCTGATACCGGAGTGTTGGGGAACTGGAGTACCGGAGCAAATAAATTGCAGATTGCAGATTGCGGCATGCGGATTGTCATATCGCAGGAGCTGCCGATTAAAATCCGAAATCCGCAATCCAAAATCCACAATCAGGAGGGAGGACCCTATGGGTGGTCTGAATTTTTTGGAAAAGGTCGACATCTTCAAGGGGTTTAGTCAGGACCAGTTAAAGGCTGCCAGCAAAGGGGGACAGGAAAAGCAGTTCAATTATGAAGACAAATTGTTTGCCGAAGGTGAAGATGCCGATCGCATCTGGTTGGTCGCCGAAGGACAGGTCCACCTTCGATTTGACTTGCCGGGTCGTCCCACTTCAGAGCAAAACACCGTTTTTTCGATTGCGGCCGGGCAGACGCTGGGGTGGTCAAGCTTTGTGCCGCCTTTCAAATATGCGCTTTCCGCCTATAGTGCCGTCAAAGCCTGCAAAGTCTTACAAATTAAAAAGGACCATCTGCTGGAATGCTTCGATAAAGATCCCCGCATGGGACTGATGTTCATGACGAATGTGGCGACCATTGCCAGCTTGCATTTTGATCAATTACAGGAATCCGCAACCGTTTCAGCGGTGTCCAGGGTTAAAATTACCGTTCACATGTCAACTTGCGGCATCGCCGCCGGTGCCCGTCAAGTGATGAGTGCGCTGGTTGAGGAGATTTCCAAAGCCAACCGGCAGGATATCGAAGTTACCAGTACCGGATGTATCGGTCATTGCAAAAACGAGCCCAATATCACGGTCGAAATCGGCAGCAGCGAGCCGGTCATTTATCAAAAAATGACCCCTGCGAAAATGCGCCATATATTTCAAAAACATATTCTGGGGGGCGAAGTTCAAGACGAATACGTCTTAAACAATTGAAGATTGAATATTGAATATTCAATCGCAAAGGGGTGTTCTTATGGTCAGTTTAGACTTTCTGGAAGATGTTGACACTTTTTCCGAGCTGGATGACGATCAATTAGCAGCCATTCAGGAATGTTGCGAGGTCGCGAAATTTAAGCGCGGCGAAGCCATTTTTGCTGCCGGAGAAGCCTCTGAATATTTTTGGCTCGTGCTCGAAGGTGAGGTCAACCTGATCTGGGACGCTCCCGAGGGCCCGGCGATGCCGGAAGACACCATCTCGACCCTTTCGGCGGGAATGCCTTTTGGCTGGTCAAGTGTGGTGCCGCCGCACACATACCGCCTATCAGCCCAGTGCACCTCTCGCAGCTGCAAAACGGTCAAAATACCGCGCGACCGCCTGCTTCAATTGTTCAAAGATGATGCGCAACTGGGTTACAAAGTCATGTCCAAGGTGATGATCGTCGTCGGGAAACGTTTTCACCAGCTCCAGGATGAGGTCGCCCGGCGCAGGGGACATGATATTATCAACAGGTGGTAGCTTCTGGCTCAGACTATAAGTCAAAGATCTCGTTTCATTTCGACCAGGTGACATTTATTTCTGGAGTATTGGAGTGCTGGAGTACTGGAGAATTGGAGAATTGGAGTACTGAAATATTGAAATGCTGGATTGACCGGAACGGAATAAAATCATTCAGATTTCCATTGCTCCAGCACTCCAATACTCCATTACTCCGGTTTCGTAAAACCTGTATCGCTCATAACTACCTAAAAATTTTATAATTAGCTTTGTTCATTCTTTACCAGAAATATCTTGAAAGCGCGATCGCATTATGGTAGTCGGTGCATGGCTTTCCGAAAGGTATTTGACCGGCAACGCAAAACAGATACGGAAATGAAATGTTCTCGAAAAACGAATTGAAGCTGGCAGGGGCAGTGGCCATTTGTTTGTTGGTCATCGGAGTAATCAGTTACGCCGCTTTTCCATTGAAAGCGCCGGATGAGCCGCTGCGTTTAATGTACACGGTTGCAGCAGGCAATGTCCTGTTCAATCATAAAGTTCACACAGCCGTGGAAGGTTACGGACTGGACTGTTTTGAGTGCCACCATCATCCCCCTCAAGACGAAACGGCGCTCGTCGCCTGTGGCGAATGTCATTTGCCCCCGGAAGAAAAAGAGGAGGTGAATGAAACCTGCCTGGACTGTCATGATGCGGCTGATATTGAAGATACAGAGATGGTCACGCGAGGCGACGCATTCCATCTGCAGTGTGTCAACTGCCACAAGGATTTTGAAGCCGGACCGGTTGAGTGCACAGGCTGTCATGCACTATAGGCACTAAATAGAGCGCTATCCGTTATTCGTTATCAGTTACTGGTTCAAACAGAAAAAGGTTGGAACATGATTAAAAAAGCATTCTTGGGTTTATCCACGCCGCAAATTCATTATGAAACCCTTCCCGTACATCTTCCGGAAACCGAAAAACTGACAGCTCCCAAGCGCATCACTTTGTATCACCCCCTCATGGACCCTTATAATATTCCGTCAACGCTGGAAATCGGTGATTCCGTCAAGACCGGTCAAAAACTGGCGCTTTATGAGGACGAATCTCTCTACGTGATTTCACCGATCAGTGGCAGGATTTCATCCATTTCACCCTATTCGGGTGATTTCGGGAAAAATTTTGTGTCCGTTACCATTGCACGGGATGACAGCGAAGTGTTCGATGATACGTTCCGGGAAAAAGCTCAAGCGCCGTCTTTTGAGCTGCTGTGCGGTTATCTGGTCGGTGCCCCGGGAGCACCGCCTCTGGAGGTCCTTGCAAATTCCAACGGCAATATCAAAACGATCGTTATTAAAGGTCTGGACCCCGATCCGATGGTCGATACCAGCCAGTATATTGCCCAATCCCGCATGAAGGATCTTAAAAAAGGCATTCATATCCTTAAAGCGGTAACCGACGTGCAGGATGTCGTCTTATTCACGGCCGGCGAAACCGTGCAGGGGTATGGTCATATCGGCGCCCGCGTTGCAGGGGTTAAAACCCAGTATCCAGCAGCCTTGCCGCCCATGGTAATGAAAGATGTTCTCGGACAGGTATTGCCGGCCGGTCAAACCTGCGAGGAACTGGGGGTCTGTTTTTTCAGTGCTGAAGCCGTGATTTCAATCGGCAGCGCATTTGAGTCCGGGCAGATCCCGACGGCCAAAACCTTAACATTTATAAAAAAGGACGGAAGCCGCAAAATTATCGAAACCTGCATCGGCACACCCATCCGATACATCCTCGAGGCTTGCGGCGAAACGGTCAACGAGTTTGACCGCATCATTCTCGGCGGCCCCATGACCGGTTCAGCCATATATGCGCTGGATCATCCGGTTGGGCCGGATACCGATGCTGTCATGGTGGTGGATCGGGACAAAGCCGCCTATGCTTCGGATTATCCGTGCATCAATTGCGGTGAATGTGTCCGGATTTGTCCGGCAAAAATTCAGGTCAACATGCTGGTGAGATTTCTGGAAGCCAACCAATATGAAGAGGCTGCTGACAGTTACGATTTGTATTCGTGTATCGAATGCGGCCTTTGCAGCTATGTATGCGTGTCCAAGATCCCCATTTTCCAATATATCAAGTTGGCAAAATACGAGCTGGCGCGCGCTAAAACGTCGGAGGCAGCGAATGCTTGAGAAAAGAGACATGCTTGAGCAGCACATACCCCTGAGACAGCAAAAACTGATTGTATCCCACGCCCCGTTTTTTCACTGCGGCCGCTCGGTTACCGAGCGCAGTTATCACACCATGCTGGCAGCTTTGCCCGCGCTCTTAATGGGTTTGTATTATTACGGCATGCCGGCAGTGGGCGTGGTCTGCCTGTCGGTTTCCACAGCCATCATCTGGGAACTGGTGATTAGCCTGGTGACCAAAAGAACCATCACTATTGGCGATGGGAACGCCGCCTGGCTGGGAATGTTGTTTGCTATGCTCGTTCCGGCCACCATGCCCTGGTGGGCAGTGGTTACCGGCACCTTTATCGTCATCGTTATCGGCAAGCAAATATTCGGCGGTATCGGCAGCAACGCGTTTCATCCGGTTGCGCTGGCACTGGCAATGATGATGCTCTCATGGGGCAACCTGCTCGATTTTGATGCGACCCTGTTACATTACGATCTTGAATTTGCCACCCTTTATCCACTGGCCGCTTCAAAATATTTTGGTGCTGCCTCGGCGGATACATTCAACCTGACCGATCTTCTCCTGGGCCGGCAACTGGGCGGAACCGGCGCGACCTTCGGTCTGGGCCTGCTGATCGGCGGCATTTATCTGATGCTACGGGGCTTTATCCGCTGGGAAATATCGCTCACATTTCTGGCAGGTGTTTATCTGACGGCTTCTGTGTTTAACCTGTTCAATCCGGCCCAATTCGCCCCGCCGGCTTTTCACCTGCTGACCGGTTATACCTTAATCGGCGCGTTTTTCCTGGCCACCGAGGATTCATCTTCGCCCGTCAATTTCGTCCCGATGCTCATCTACGGTGCTGCCGGCGGCATTATGACCGTGCTGATTCGCAATATCGGCGCCTGGGTCGACGGGGTTATTCTGGCCATTCTGGTCATCAATCTGATCAGCCCGTTGCTGGATAAAATCAGACCTCAGGCACTTGGAAAGGTGGAATAAGATGCGTGAAATGATAAAAATGCTGATTGTGCTGACAATTCTGGCCACTTTATCCGGAGGATTGCTGGCCGCCATCCGCGATAATACCAAGGACCGTATAGAGAACCAGGTGCTTGAATTTGTAAAAGGCCCGGCCATTCGGTCCATTCTGGAGGGCGCAACCAATGATCCCATCGCCGATCGTTTTCAACTAAAAGTTGATGATGTCGAACGGACCTTCTTTGTAGGTGTAATGAACGGCGAGCCGGGTGCGGTCACCTTTGAAACATCCGGTAAAGGGTATGGTGGCGATGTCGGGTTGATGGTCGGCATTGACGTAAAAAACAGCCAGATAATGGGGGTCGGTGTCACGACACACGCCGAGACACCGGGCATGGGCGCCAAAGCCAAAACCGACCCGAGCTTCGTGGCCCAATTCAGGAAGCTGTCGATAGGAGAGCCGGTTAATGTCACCGGTGACGGCGGCAGCATCAATGCCATCAGCGGCGCCACAATTACATCCCGTGCAATTTGCTCCGCAACCAACGATGCTTTGAAAATATATGAAAAAATTAAACCCCAGCTGGCCGACAAGCTGAAAGAATTTAAATAATAGGGAGAGATGGATGGCCCGATCAATTGTTCAGGAATTTACCAAAGGCTTATGGGATGAAGTTCCGCCATTCCGTTTAGTCCTGGGCCTGTGCCCGGTGCTGGCTGTAACCAAAACCGTTGAAAACGGTATCGGAATGGGCCTTGCCACCACCTTTGTGCTGGTGTGCTCCAATGTGCTGGTATCCATGCTGCGCAAGGTCATTCCGGCCAAGGTCCGAATCGCCTGCTATATTGTCATTATTGCCACCTTTGTGACCGTCGTGGAACTGGTAATGCAGGCCTTTGCCTACCCGCTATTTCTTAAACTGGGCATTTTTATCCCGCTCATTGTTGTTAACTGTGTCGTGCTGGGGCGTTCCGAAGCCTTTGCCTCTAAAAATGGCGTATTTCGATCCCTGCTGGACGGTCTGGGCATCGGTATCGGCTTCACGCTGTCGCTGGCAGCGCTGGCGGCCGTACGTGAACTATTGGGCACCGGCACCCTGACATTATGGAAGGACTGGGGCCTGGTTTATAATACCTTGGGTCCGGCTTACAAACCGTTTACGTTTATGGTCGAAGCACCGGGTGCTTTTGTCGCGCTGGGCTTGATGCTTTGTCTGA
>JASFGN010000019.1:0-11710 GCA_050123735.1 Desulfobacterales bacterium
AGGCCTTCTTGCGAAGATCTCTGTCAGGGCTGATCAAAAAGGTGCTGAAATTGCCGTGGCTGAGCTCGATCTCTTTTCCGTTTTTATCTTCCAGATGGCCGAAATTCAAATCAACATTGTCTAATTGCCCGAATACCTGGGATGGTGTTTGCGCCATCTCCTGGCTCATGGCCAAAACGTGTTCAACCGTCTCGCTGCGGGTGTGCGGTTTATAGCGCAGGATCTTTTCAAGATGGAATTTATATTCCGCCAGCAAATCATCGTCCAAAAACGATTGCATCCGATCATCCGGTATCGCCTGGATCTCGGGAGTCAAAAAACTGGCGGATTCCAACCCCCGGACATGCAAACTGACAGCACGTTGATATAATCCCAGGTAAAATTGATTTGATTTGTCTTCATCACTTTTCAGATGGGCATAGGTGTATAATCTTTCCAGGCGCCGCTGCAGGGACAGGTGAAAATCAAGGGCTGCTTTTAGAATGTCAGCTGAATCCTTCAAACGCCCTTTATAATCAGCATACGAATCGATCTGGCTCTCAACTTCGGCCATCCATTTTTTCCATGCTTCATCTGATGCAAATAAGGGTATCAGATCCCATTTATGTTCATCCGGTATGTCTTTGCGTTCCGGTATCGTCCGGGTTGTCATGTTAAAATTCCTTTCGTCATACAGCGATGAAACTCACCGTTGCCGATTGCTCTGCGAACCATAACACTGCCTGTAAAAAAATCAAATGGTGAAATGATAACCATTAATTAAGCGATCTGTCCAAAAAAAAACGACAATCAGCGGATCCATCCGGGTGGGTGTCAGCCCATTCGGGGCAAATAACGGGAGGTGCAAAATTTACTTATGATTTAAGCATATTGGCCCCCGGGCTGCACTGAAAACAGCCGATTTTTTTGACATTTTAACGCATGTTCAATATAATTATCTGTAAATACATAAATTTGTTGCAACACCAGTGACCTATAAAAGACATTGGACCGAAAAGCCATAAAATTGAAATATCGCTCTGCCGAGCGATTTGCAAAAGTTTACGAGCTATTAAAAAAAGGTAAGATATTTCTACCGTCTAAGACCTTCCTGCCTTTAAAAACCACCCTGATGATCAATTTCACGGTCCCGGAGATCGAACACGCGTTTACCGTCGAGGGCATTGTCATCAAGGCCCTTGATGAAGAAACGGCCGCCCGTCACAATACTCCCATCGGAATGTTGCTTGCCGTAAAGGATGGTGCGGAATCGATCATCGCTGAACTTGACGCCGCGTTAGGTACCCATCAGAAATATTTAAAACTACTGGGGCCGGGCATAAAAGACGGAACGATCGCCCCATCGCAGGAGACGGAGACCACAGGCACCGCAACTGAAAATGAGGCCGCGCGTTCATCGGCAATCCCTGCCACCGAAGATGCCGTTCAAGCGCTTTCAGAAAGCGTTCTGGATGATCTGAACGAAGCGGCCGGTCAGTGGGATAGCGATGCCGAGCTGTCCCTGGATTGGCTGCGGGATGCCGTTATGCAGGAAGATATGAGTACCGAACCGGAGCCCGAACCGGAAATCACCGCCGAACCCACCCATGAGCAAAAAGAGCTTTCGCTGGCAGACCGAAAAAAAGTAAAGCCATCAGCTGATTTTCTGATGGATGTCACCAAAGCCATGCTGCGCAGCGGCTATTATTCTGCCGATCACCCCGGTTCCAGGGGCGCCAAAGAGGGACTATACCAAAAATTGCAAAACTGTTTGGGCGATTCCAGGGAAATCATGATCACCCGTCAGGAGACCCGGCAACAGGTCGATATTCTGATTACCGGTATTCTGGAAGAACCGGTCAATGTGCGCACGCTGGTGGGTGCGGGCATGGCCGATTTATTTCTGCCCAAACTCAGAGAATATTTCAAGCGCAAAAATCTGGTCAGCTTTGCGATCAAAAAAGAGATCTCCCTGGAACATTTCGAAAGCTTTGTGGATATTATGAGCGATCCCAAAGCCGACAGCAGCGAAAGCACAAAAACAGGTGAATTGCTGTCCAATGCCCTGGCTGAGCACGGTATCAGTGAAATTTCGACGGTCTTCATGGACGACTTGATCATGCTGGAGTTAAACCTGCCATGGCGGGTCGAAATGGCGATTCAACGTTTGGCTAAAGATCTTAAAATGCTGCCCATGTTTCAAAGCGAATCCGATCAAAAGATTCGGGCATTGAAGCTTCAAATTATACAGGATATTATTCGACCCCTTAAGCACCCCCAGTTCCTCAAGGATCTGATCATTAACTGCTATATTATCGCCAAACATGTGGAAAGCATCGAAACCGAAGACATCGAACAGGTTATCATAGAGGCCTTCCCCCTCAATACGTTGCTGCCGACATCACAATTTATCTTTGAAGAACTCAACGCCCTGCGTGAGCGACACGCCGAAGATTCTGACAACCCGGGTTTGATCAAACGCGTTGAGGGCGTCAAACGGATTCTCAAATCGGTGGTCAGTCGGCTGATCTTATCGGACATAAAAGGTGCACAGCACTTTTTAGAACAGCTCTATCAAAACAAAGTGCTGAGCTTTGAAGAGCTGCCGGCCGATGTTCAACACCTGGTCAATACCCTTAAAATGGCCAGAGATGTTCAGACACACCTACCGGCATACGTTTACCGCATCGTAAATGCAGAAACATCTGAAGATGCGATTGTTCTCATGAAATTGTGCCGCAGAGTCTTGCCGACTGTGATTGAAAACAACGATTGGCAAATTGCCCTTTTGCTCACCAAAGCGGTGGACAAGGCCGGCAAAAACAATTCAGCCTTTACGCAAGAAAGCAGCCTATCTTCGAATCCTCAGAAATTCATGTACAGGGATTTGACAGAATCTCTGGTCGACGCTTACGCCACCGCGGAAGAGACCGATCGAAAAATGATCGATGAAATTGCCGACTTGCTGGGGTCCCAGGGTATCGAGATCTTGAGCAAAGTTCTAACAGATTGTGATAATCGACAGGCCCGCAAATCCGCAACCGAGGCTTTGATTCGACAGGGTCAAATGGCGCAAAAATGGGTCATAAACATGCTGGGCAACGCCGACAACCAGCCCTGGTACCTCGTGCGAAATGCGCTGATGATTCTCAGATTTGTCGGCAAAAGCGAAAAAGGAATTGATCGCGCGCGCGGTTTTGTAAACCATGCGCATCCCCGGGTGCGGGATGAGGCTTTGCATACGATGCTCGAACTGAAGGCCGGCGACGCCGAGCAAGTGGTCGTCAATGCTCTGGCAGATCCCGATGACAAGGTTCAATGGCGTGCCACCAACGCACTGGTTGAACTGGCGCCCCTCTCAGATGCATCTCTTGCCCGAATCATTCAAATGCTTCAGGCCGAAATACCTGAGGAAAATGAAGCCGCCGCCGCGCATTCGAGGAAAATATGCAATATCATCAGATCCCTTGGGGGAGTGGTCACGATTGACAATATCCAGGCCGTTGAGACTGCCCTGCTCAACATCGCCCGGGTGATCAACGGACAGAAAAAGGGGCTCCTGCAAAAGCTGAAAAAAACTTCTGCATCTCCTCAAACCGCCATTTTATCGGCAACCATTACCACGCTGGGTAAAATCGGCACTCCCCAGTCGACCGCTTTCCTCAAAAAACTGGCTGGCTCGAAAACAGCGCAGGCTGAAGCCGCCCGCAAGGCAATGCAAAGCATCCAGTCGCGTTATGCACGTCAGCAGCAAGCCGGCACGCCCTCAATGTCTTAATTAAAATGTTGATTACCCCTTTGTGACGAAGGGGCTATGGTGACCTGCTACTCGCTGCCGGCTTCTGGCCACTTGCTTCTTGTTTTGATTCGCTTGAACCCGCGGCCGGCTGCGAACTAAAGCCGATACCAAAGGATCAATGAATTCAAGCTTTCGGCCTGAAGCCAGATGCAAGCACCCAGTAGCCAGATGACAACAGCAACCAGCCGCAGAATAGCTAACCAGACCGTTTTAATCTTTTGACATAACCAGCAGCACCGAGGCCGGCGATGCAGCCTTCACCGACTGCCTTGGCCATCTGCCAGGGCGGCCCGCAGATATCACCGGCGGCAAAAACGCCCGGCACATTGGTCTCCATTTTTTTATTGGTATCGATATACTTGATTTCATCATCAAATTGGATGCCGAGATGGGCAGCCAGCTCCATAACGCCCCGGGCACCCAATTCGATGAAAACGCCTGTTACCGGTATCCTTGAACCATCAGCCAGAGCAACCTCCCTTACACGGTTATCACCGGCAATTTCCGTTACTTTTTCGTTTTCGTGGACGATCACGTTACTGTGTTTGAGTTCAGCCGCCAGGGTATCGGCAACATCCAATTTGTCACAGATCAAATGCACGCTCCTGGCATATTCCAGCAGGGTCAGGGCGCCGCCGACAGCCGCACTGGCGCCGCCGACAACAGCGACATCTTCGTCTTTAAAGAAATTGGCGTCACACTCGACACAGTAGCTGACTCCCCTGCCCAGAAATTCTTTTTCGCCCGAGACACCCAGTTTATTGCGCGTGGTCCCGGTGGCCACAATCAGCGCTTTGCACAGAAGCTCTGTGCCGCTTTCAGAGATGACCTTAAAATCAGAGCCTTCCGGTAGAATGTTCAAAACATCTTCTTCAAGCAATTCAGCGCCAAAATTAGCCGCCTGCTGCCGGCCGGTTTTGAGTATTTCCTCACCGCTGATATTGAAAATGCAGCAAAAATTTTCGACATGGGCATGATACACGCTGCTGCGGGTCTCTTTGCCCAGCACCAGCACGGCAACTTTTTTGCGCGCCGCATGAATGGCGGCCTGCAATCCGGCCGGGCCGGTACCCAGGATAATCACGTCATATTCTCTCTTTTCCGGCATGAGTCACTCCCAATCAAACCAATGAAACAGTTATAACGCTAACTGACTTGCTGACACCTACTTGTTTAGCTGCTTGAGTGCCTGTAATGCCAGCATCTTTTTCTTGATGCGCGGCGGATATAGCTTTTCAACTTTGTTGGCTTTATCGTCAAAGCGATTGATGTAAAGCCGGCGTATGGGGCTGCCGTAGACACTGATCATAATGGTGGTGCCGTCAACCGGATTTCCGGTTTGATGAATGCCGTCGTCCAGCGGGCGCGTCAGCTCGATTTCACCCGGCTGTAAATAAACCGGAGCGGCTTGCAGGAGTCGGGCAAAGCCCTCGACAGAGCCATCGTCTTCACGGCCGTAACGGATGACCCCCAGTTGCCCGACCGCTGAGCCCGAAACCCCCCAGGAGTTATGATCATGGATCGGGGTGTAATCGCCGGGACCGTACAGAAACATGCGCAGCGAAAAAAGCCGCTTTGGATTGAGATACAGCAAAATCTCATCATCGATCATCTGGGCCTGCCGCAGATCCGGATAAGGATTGCCGGCCTTGATGTGTTGTAATAGTTTCTCAAACAGCGCTTGATTTCGCAAAAAGTCCGGCAGCTCATTTTGGAAAAATTCCATCCGGGCCGCATCCCCGGTAATCCCCTCAACGGATTCGGACCAGCGATTGCATATTGCCAATAGCTCCGGCGGCGGCTTGGGTGGCTTCGGCATAACTTTAATCTCCTTGGCTTTTAAAATTTAAATAACCATTTAGAATAAAGATTTCATAAATTACAGCTACTGGTCGCTGGCTTCTGGCTCCAGGTCGCTGCCTCGTGGTCGTGCGAAAGCCCGACCCTACAAAATCGATTGACCTGCAGATTGTGGGGGCGGAATTTATCCCCGCCCGAGGTGCCGGTTGTGATGGTACAACAGCTGGTGTCTCACATTCGGCTTTTAGCCAGCAGCGAGCAGCAAGAAGCCAGAAGCCGCCGTTAGGCGTTTTTTAGCCGAACATACTGGTCGTAGTATGCGGCGCCGGAGCCGATGTCGGTTAAGCGGGCCGCAATCAGCTGGTTGACGCCGCCCCCCCGGCTGATCCAGTCCCCACGGCGGTAGATGACCACCTCCGGGTGAAGCCCTTCCATGGTTTGCACTGCAACCCGCAGCCGTCCCAGCGGCGAAACCAGCTCAACAGGCTTGCCCAGGTTCAATTCTTTCAAACAGAAACTGTCAGGGGCCACCCACACTTCCGGTGGCTGTTTTTGATCCTCGGCCAGGATCTGCGAATGGATGGCTTTGCGGCGCACAAGGGATAACAGGCGCAGCGGAAATTCTGCCGGTGCCTGCGGCTCGGGATGCAGGATATAAGGAAAACGGTAGCAGCCATCCTGATGGCCAAAGCGCAAATCTTGAAAAGCAATGGGCGGTCGATTGGACCGCACACAACCGCAATCCCGCAATTCCTCGAGTGTGGTGGATAAATATGGAGAATTTAAAGATGCCCGCAAACAATCTTCGGCCGACGGCAGCTCAACTGCTGGATTCAGGCGTTTGCCGATCTGCCTGAGAATCCAGTAATCGTTGCGGGCTTCGCCGGGTGCGGCCAGTGCAGGGCAGACGTATTGGACCTGCTCATGTAAATAGGAACCGATGATGTCCTCCTGCTCCATAATCAACGTACTGGGCAACACCAGATCGGCACACAGGGCGGTATCCGTCATAAAAGCATCGACCACAACTTTAAAATCAATTTTGGCAAATGCCTGCTCTATAAGCTGCGAGTCCGGCGCCTGGTTGATGACATTGGAGCCATTGACCCACAGCATTTCAATCGGTGGATTCTCGGCCGCCAGAATTTCCTGGCCGATCAGCGGAAATTTAAAAGAACGGCGCGGCCGTTTTTCCTGTTTCCGCAACCATTTCAAATTCAGGTTGCGATAGGAGTGCAGCTGAAAATAGCTGCCACCGCCCGCGCGCCCGATGTTGCCGGAAAGCAAGGCCAGCGCATTGATAAATCGCACATTTTCACCACCGTATCGATAGCGCTGCACGCCGGTACCGATCAGGGTGGCCACGGGCTCGTTTAACGCATAGCAGGCATAAATCTGTTCAAGATCCGTCAGGGACACATCACAGGCTGCGAGCAGATGATTCATCGGCTGAGCCTTGATCAAGTCTAAGAATTTCTCAGGCGCACGTGTGTGAGCTAATATATTTGGATCGATCCCACCGTTTTGAAGCAATAACTGCAGGATGGCGGCTGCCAGGAAGCGATCGGTGCCGGGTCGAATGCGAACATGCGCGTCTGAATAAGGCCGGTTTCCATCGCCGCCCGGTGAAATCGTTACCACCCCGGCGCCGTTTTTACGTGCTTTTTTAACAAGGGCCGCCGTGTGCACCGAGCTGCGCGAAAGATCTTTGCCCCAGTTAACAATTCGGGAGGCATTGAGCAGATCGTTGATATCGTTGTTTTCGCGGGACCCAAAATCATGCACACCGGCCATATAGCCGGCGGCATCGCACAACGATCCCCGCACCCGGCTGCTTCCCAGGCGGCTGAAAAGCAAGGTGGTGGCTTCTTTCAAAACGCCTTTGGCACCCTCGTTATGGATATGCAAAATAGCCGTGGGGCGGGAGCGCAGCGCCTGGATCCTGGCAGCGCAGATATCCAGGGCCTGGTCCCAGCCGATGGCCTGCCAGCCGGTTTGGGACTTCCGCTGCGGAGAGGTGATGCGATCCGGGCTCTGGACCCTTTTGACATGATCCTTGAGCTTGGCGCAGGTAAAGCCGGCAGTAAATGGATTGTCGGGATTTCCCTTCGTCTTGACCTTGCCATCCGGGGTCTGGATGACAATCACCGAACACGCATCCGGGCAATCCATGCTGCAGGCAGTCGTCGCTTTTTCTTGTTTATTTTCCATCGGTTGTAACTTAAGCAGTCGGAAAAATATAGTCAAGAACAAGAGCGGATCGGAAATGGGCGCAGAAACATGAATGGCGACTGCCGGCCAACGACAGTTTTTGTCGCCTCGAATTTAAAGCCGCGGATTTCTCGATCTCGAGGACAGAAAATCACCCGTTTGGATATTGTGTTCACATCTTTTTACGCTCAGACAATATGACATTGACCTCATTTGCTCATTTGGATTATTATCTGTCAGCAAATACGGCACGACAGGTGGTCACCGTCACCGATAAAAAATTCGGATTTCCAATGGTATTCGGTTCGTCAGCCATCTTTGCACCGATTATTGGAACCGCTTCGGTCTCGGTGATTGCGCTCTCCAATCTCTCCTGTTAGAGATGGTTGGAAGATGCAAATCGTTATGCAGGAAGTGGATATGTGCAGATTATTGGGAATATACGGCCAAGTTGATTCTTGGAAAGATGTTGTTTTAGAATTTCGGAAACTAGCGGAAATTGGAAAAATTCCGCCGATTGACGATTTGACACCCGGGCATAAAGACGGCTGGGGAATGGCAGGATCCAATGATCAAAAGACAGTGATGGTTGAAATCATGCGGCAGATGGGTTCAGCTTATGATTCTAAAAATTACCAGGAAGTCGTCTATTCCATGAGGATCCCGTCGCACATCTTTCTGTGCCACTTAAGAAAAGCTTCACCGAACATCCCAATTTCACTTGCAAACGTACATCCTTTTATCCAGGATGGATGGGCCTTCATCCACAATGGAAGCATTTATCAGGCGGAATCATTAAGGCGGGATCCCGGATTTATTTTATCATCGGACGGATCCGACAGCGAGCATTTTTTCCATTATCTGCTGACAAGTTTACTCGAAAATCAGACACCCCAAGACAAACTTGAAATAATAGCGGATGCCGTTTCTTCGGTAACTTTAGAGTATACCGCCTTAAACAGCATGATAAGCAATGGTAATGAATTATTTATCATCCGCAGTTGTCAAAAATATGAAGAATATTATACGCTGTTTTATTATCATCTGCCTGACGGCGTGATCATCAGCTCTGAAATACTCGAAAGCCACGGCCTAAATCCTGATCAGTGGATAGGCCTGGCCAATAATTCATTTCTCGCAATTTCCGGGTCCCCTCCCCGGATCAACCAGATACAACGGTAACACAGGGAATAAAGCAAGGGTCGTTTTAATGCCCACCGTGGTAAAAACATTCTGAAACCAGTTATAATCAGTTTCATTATCGGTAAATTAATTTAAAAACGATATGGTGAAAGCAGATGCACAGCGATGAAAAACAAACCCGGAATGAGACACTTAAAAAAACACTGACAGATGCGCATATCAAATTTGTTCGCATTCTATGGTGCGACAACGCCAACCTGATTCGCGCCAAAGCTGCCCATATCAATTACCTGGATGACTATATTAAGAATGGTGTAGGCATCACCATGGCCCAGCAGGCCCTGCCGGTGATGTATGATAGTGTGGTCCCCGAAACCGGCCTGGGTCCGGTGGGTGAGGTGCGCCTTATGCCCGACTGGTCGACAATGACCGTACTGCCTTATGCGGAGGGGCACGCCCAGGTCTTAAGCGATATGGTTATCAGCGAAACCGGTCAGGTGTGGGAGCATTGTCCGAGGGGCTTTCTGCGAAAGCAGGTGCAGAAACTTGAGCGCCAAGGGTTGGTGATACAAGCCGTCTTTGAAAACGAATTTTTCCTGCTGCGCCGAAGCGTCGATGGTGCCTTGGAACCTGTCGATGCAACCGTGTTTTCCGCTACGGGTTCGATGAATCAAAATCAAACGTTTATCAATGCCCTGGCTGATGCACTGATCGCTCAAGGTGTTGAGGTAGAAGGGTACTATCCTGAATCCGGACCCGGTCAACAGGAATTAAACATCCGCTATGCGGAGGCGATGCAAAGTGCCGACCGCCAGATCATCTATCGTGAAACGGTCCGGGGTATGGCAAACCTGCATGGCCTTATCGGATCTTTTTTACCTAAAATTTTTGAAGACAAAGCCGGCTCTGGCTGTCATCTCAACTTCAGCCTATGGCACCAGGCAAAGAACATCAGCGGCGATCCGCAGCAGGCCAATGGTATAAGCAGCGAGGCCGGTGCATTTATAGCCGGCTTGCTGGACCATCTGCCCGCCCTATGCGCGCTTACAATCCCCAGCAAAAATTCGTACCGGCGCATCCGGCCTCATTGTTGGGCTGGCGCTTTCCGGACATGGGGCACCCAAAACAGAGAAGCAGCGGTGCGCATCTGCAAAGATCCCAAGGGAACGCGAGCCAGTCGGATTGAATATAAAATTTCGGATGCCACCGCCAATCCCTATGTTGCCCTGGGTTCCCTGATTGCTGCCGGACTGGACGGTCTTCAGCGCAACTTAAAACTGCCCGAAGAGGTTACGCTGGATCCCAGCCTTATACCCGAGGCGGATCGGACTGCAAGGGGAATCGACCAGTTGCCGCAGAATCTGGGAGAAGCGCTGGAGGCCCTTCGCAAAGACGATGTCTTGCTGAGGGCACTGGGTGAGGGCTTGGCCAGGTCATATATAGCGGTGCGACAAAATGAATGGGAGGCGCTCAAAGACATGAGCCTGGAGGAGGAAGTTGACCTGTTGGCGGAAAGATACTAGAACCATCTCAAAAATGCGTCTAACGCCAAATAGCGATGTTACCGACCTCCTCCAAATGCTCACATACTACCGTGTATGCTGAGCTTTCTCGCTTGTCCCGCCATAGCCCGATGCTTATCAAAGGGCGGCGGCGGTTCGGCCGGTGCCTTGCGCTTTGACGTGATCCACTATTTTTGAGACAGGTTCTAGTGCGGCGTCCCAGAAATAATTGACAAATGGACCCAACTCCTAATCAGAAAGGTTTTCTATCATGACAGATACCCTCAGCCGGGAAATTCCCATTGTTCCCAAACGATCTGCCCTGCTATACATTGACGTACAAAACTATAATGCTCGTCCTGACGGTGGGGAGTACAAAGATCAAGGCTTAACGCCCGCGGAGGCTGAAATCAAGCATGCTTACTTTTTCAAACATCTGAAGCAGGTTACCATCCCCAACATGCAGCGCTTACAACGGGCCTGCCGCGCTAAAGGCATCGAGGTCATGTTTACGGTAATTGAAAGCCTGACAAAAGACGGGCGCGATCGCAGCTTGGATTATAAAATAACGGGCTTCAATGTGCCTAAAGGATCCTGGGATGCCCAAGTTCTTGATCAGATCAAACCGCTGGAGGACGAAATCGTCTTCCCGAAGACTTCTTCGAGCGTCTTTATTTCGACCAACATTCATTATATCCTAAACAATCTCGGTGTCGAATTTCTTATCATCAGCGGCCTTCTGACCGACCAGTGTATCAGCTCGGCGGTGCGTGACGCATGTGACCTTGGTTATTTGGTTACCCTGATCACCGATGCATGTGCCACCTATACCGAAGATCGGCACAGCACCTCCATAAGCCATATAAAGGGGTATTGCCGCCAGCGCACCACCGACGTCTTTCTCCAGGAACTGGGTCGATTATGATGCGCGGCCGGCTAATTTTTTTCAGCAAATGAACCCATCTGATAGGATTACACCGCATCCGCGGGAGGAGAGTTGAAATTGTCCCCTTCAAATTCGGCATTGTTAAAAGTTGAAGGGTTGGAAAAGCGTTTCGGTGGCATCCTTGCCCTGGCAGATTATAACATCGAGATTTATCCGGGTGAATTTGTCGGTCTCATCGGTCCCAATGGGGCCGGTAAAACAACAGTTTTTAATCTTCTTTCCGGCGTACTTAAACCCACAAGGGGTCACATCTTTTTCAATGGCAAGGACAATACCCGTTTGCGGCCGGATCAGAACGCCGCCATGGGAATCGCGCGAACCTTTCAAAAT
>JASFGN010000020.1:0-11488 GCA_050123735.1 Desulfobacterales bacterium
TTTCCAGGTTTTCAACACCGATGGATCCGCAGAAAAAACCAAAGACCTGCGGGCCGAATTCGTCTTTTAAGCGGATCAGTTTCTCAGCGATTTCGTCTAAGGCCTGCTGCCAGCTAACTTTTTTAAACTGGCCGCTGCTGCGCTTGAGGGGGTGTTTGAGGCGCTTGGGGCTGTAGACGACATCCAGCGCGTTGGCGCCTTTGGGGCATAAACGGCCTTTGTTGAGGGGGTGAGATTCCAGGCCTTTGATTTTGACGGCCCGGCCGTCTTCCACCGTCACTCGGGTCCCGCAGCTATGATAGCACAGAGTGCAATCGGTAAAGACCTCTTTTCGGTCAACCATAGCGCCATCCTTCCGTTAATTGTCTGAGGGGAGTTTTTCAGATTGAGCCGCTCCCTGTTCTTTTGCAACGATCCCTAATGCACTCAAACAGTGCGCGGTTTTCGCAAACGATCATTCATTCCGCTCCATTCAAGGATTTGAATGAAAAACGCCCCGACCCTTCAATTATCTATGATCCGGCCTCCGGGGAGTCCGGCGGGCGTGTTTTTTCGGTATCACAAACGATGCGGTTTTCACCGCAGACAACGATGAGCTCAGAGGCCTTATCCGTGCAGGCAAGGGTCATGTTCAGGGTCTGTCCCATCCGCACGGCGAGGGCGGTCGGCCTGGATTTGCTGATCATGATCGGCAAGCGAGCTCTGGCCGCCTTTTGAACCAGCTCATAACTGTTGCGTGAAGACAGAATCACGATGACGGCTCCGGACAGCTTGCGGCTCAAAAAGAGCTTGCCGATAGCCTTATCCAGGGCGTTATGCCGCCCCACATCCTCGGCAAACGAGATCACCTGCAGGCGATCGTCCAGTATCATGGCGGCGTGCGAGCCGCGGGTGCTCTGGTAGTACTTCTGATTCTCGGATAGTTTGTCGATACAGCCTAGAAGGCGGCCGATGTCGACCTGAAATCCATTTTGGGCCGGGGTCAGAATCTGACGCAGGTCTTTGATCATTTCCTTGCCGCAAATACCGCAGCTGGTCTGGCTGACAAAACCCCTTCTGTCCAGAATGTCGTGAATCTTTGCGCGCCGCTCGGATTTGAGCCGGACATCGATCAC
Organism: Desulfobacterales bacterium; assembly: GCA_050123735.1. GTDB lineage: Bacteria > Desulfobacterota > Desulfobacteria > Desulfobacterales > JAHEIW01 > JAHEIW01. The sequence continues at coordinate 1,116 of JASFGN010000020.1, forward strand.
GTTCGGATCCAGATCCTGACAGTACCCGATGGTCGCAAAATCATCGGGCGAGTCCGCAATCCCTTCCCCGAGGCAGAACCCGGCCGCTTGAAACAGCTCCTCTCCGGGTGTTCGCATCACCACCGAATAGGGCCTGTCGTCGATACGGATCAGCAGGGGCTCCTCGCCGATCAATTCATGCACACCCTTGCGGCAACCGCCGCGGTCAAAGGCGGTTACCCGATATGATTCAGTGCTCTTTCCGGTGCCATTCACGGCTATCTATTTTGCTTTAACCTTTCTGACAATCTTTCTTTGTTCTTCCGGTAACGCCGGCGGCGCGGGTTCACCGCTTAACTGCTCCACCGCACCAAAGCGCGGGGGGCAGACCGCATAGCAGGTGCCGCATTTTATGCATTGATCCTGGTCGATGGCATGGATCAGCTTCTTGCCGCCTGAAATCGCTTCTACCGGGCAGCGCTTGTGGCAGATCATGCAGGCCTGGCACCTGTCCGGATTAATATAGTACGAGACGACTTGGCTGAACAGCTGCTCGATTTCCTCGTCGGTGAACAATGCGTCATATTCGGATGCGTCTTTAAGGCGTGACTGCAGTTTTTTTCTTTTTTCGATTTTGATGTAGGGAACCAGCTTGCGAACGGCGTCGATTTTGGTCTTCAATTCAGCTTCATCGACTGCGTCGCTTTTGCCAAGCGGCCCCAGCGCTCTGATGTGTTTGCTGAAATCATTGACGACTTCGGTAAAAATGTTGCCCTCCCCGGAAGACATGAATTCGATTCTGAGTCTTTCCGGATTCAGCCCCACGTGCGCCAAAATTCTTTTGCACAGCAGCGCCATGTTGAGGGCATCATAATTTCCATGGGTGATATAGTTGCATTCGTTCAGGCGGCAGCCGCCAATAAATACCCCATCCATTCCGTTTGAAAAGGCCCTGAGCACAAACTCCAGGTCGACCCTGCCGGAGCACATGACGCGAATCAGCCTGATTTCAGTCGAATATTGTAGTCTGGAAACTCCAGCCATGTCCGCAGCGCCGTACGCTCACCAATGGCAGACAAAACCAAGTATTTTGGGTTTATATCGAGATCCAGCACTCATATCGTTTCACTCCTTTAGTGACCGATCGGATATAAGGTTATCTGTTATTGGTTAATAGTTTAAATGGAATGAAGTCTATTTTAATTTCATAGTCATGTATATTGAGGTTTTTATTGTGTTCGAATAACAATTAACAAATAACCAATAACGCCTGATTGAGCGTTTCACGCTCAATTAGGCCTCGGCCGCCGCATCAATCTGGCACAGGAGGTCTTCATCGGTAAAATGCTTCAGATAAATCGCCCCTGTGGGGCATTTGGCGTTGCAGAGACCGTCTCCTTTGCACAGTACGGGGTTGACAACCGCCTTCGGGCCCTGATGGGTCTTGCGAAATTCGATGGCGCCATAGGTGCAGGCGTCAATACAGGCGCCGCATCCCATGCAGGTCTTCTCATTGACCTCGCACACAGAGCCGGAGACGGTAACGGTATCATGGGAAAGAAGCGTCAGGGCCCGGCTGGCCGCACCGTAAGCCTGGTTGATCGCTTCCGGTATGTGTTTGGGGTAATGCGCCATGCCGCACAGATAAACCCCTTCGGTGCCGAACTCAACCGGCCTGAGTTTGACATGAGCCTCTTTGAAAAACGCATCCGGCCCCAGAGAGATCTTGAATTGTTGAGCCAGCTCCCGGGCTCCCGCCGGGGGAATGACCGCGGCTGCCAGGGCCAGATAATCGGCATCGATGGCCAGTTTCTGACCCAGAATGGGATCGGTCACAACAACTCTTAAGACCGGCCGTCCTTCAGACGCAACGGCTTCCACCCGGGGCTTATCTGCCGGCTCCCAGCGAATAAAGCGCACGTCGTTATCTGACGCTTCGCGGTAATAGTCTTCTGCAAACCCGTAAGTTCTGATATCCCTGAACAGAATGTAGATATCCATCCGGGGGTTTAGCTGTTTTAGTTTCAGGGCAATCTTAATCGATTGGTTGCAGCAGATGCGGGCGCAGTAGTTGCGATCTTCCTGCCGGCAACCGACACACTGGATCATCACCAGGCTCCGAGCGTTTTTCAGATTTTCGTCTGCATTGAAAATCCGCTCCTCCAGTTCGAGGTTGGTCAACACGCGCTCATCCTGCCCGTAAAGGTATTCGGTTGGTTTGTAAGCATCCGCACCCACAGCGATGATCGCGGCGCCATGCTTAATCTCGGATTCGCCCCTGTCTGATTTGATCTTTGTTACAAAGTTGCCGACATAACCGGTCGCTTCGGTAATGACCGCACCGGTATAAACGTATATCAAGGGGTGTTGATAAACCCGGCGCACCAGGTCATTTAAGTATGCCTGAACATCCATGCCATCCAGCGTGTAATGGATTTTTCGGGCTGTACCGCCCAGGTCGGTGTCCTTTTCCAGCAGGTAAACCGCATGCCCCTGCCTGGCAATGGAAAGCGCGCTGGTCATGCCGGCGATACCACCGCCGACCACCAGAGCCTTGCGGTTGACCGGCAGATCGATTTCCTGCAGCGGCTGTAAATGGCAGGCGCGCGCGATCGACATGCGGGTAATGTCCTTGGCCTTCCGGGTGGCTTCATCTTTTTCTTTGGAATGGATCCAGGAACAGTGCTCTCTGATATTGGCCATTTCAAAGTAGTATTGATTGATGCCCGCCTCGCGCAGGGTATCGCGGAACAACGGTTCCAGTGTCCTGGGAGAGCAGGCCGCCACGACCACCCGGTTGAGACCTTTTTCCTTGATGGCTTCCGTTATGGACTCGGCCGAATCCGTGGCACATGAAAACAGCTGCTCGGTGGCGTAAACCACGTTGTCCAGGGTCTTGGCGTATTCCACCACAGCCGGGACATCGACCACTCTGCCGATGTTGGCGCCGCAATGGCACACAAACACGCCCACTCTGGGCGCTTCTTCAGAAACATCTTTTTCCCGGGGATAGATCCGCTCCCTGGACAGTTTTCCCCGCCGGAAGTTGAGGTATTCACCGCACTGGGAGCCGGCACCGCTGGCGGAAAAAACAGATTCGGGAATATCCATCGGGCCCTGAAAGGCGCCGCTGACGAAAATCCCCTGCCGGGTGGTGGCCAACGGATTGGTGGGGCCTGCCTTGCAGAAGCCATGAGGTTCAAGTTCGATGCCGAATTGATCGGCCAGATTCTCAGCATCGGCCGGCGGGTTCAATCCCACCGATAAGACCACCATGTCAAATTCTTCTTCTTTGACGCCGTCCCCGGGCGTGGCGTACCTGATGGTCACATTTTGGGTTTCCGGGATCTCTTTTCCAATCGTGACGTAGCTTCGGATAATCCGGACTCCGTCAAGCTGCTCGGTTCGCTGAAAATAAGATTCAAAATCCTTGCCAAAAGACCGAATATCGTTATGGAATATCGTGCACTCGGCCTCGGCATCATGATCTTTGGTTAAAATCACCTGTTTCTGGGTATAGGTGCAGCACACGGCCGAGCAATAAGTGTTGCCGCCCGGAATTACCTGCCGGGAGCCGACACACTGAATCCAGGCGATTTTTTTGGGATGCTTTTTATCGGAGGGGCGCAATACCTCGCCTTCGTGCGGTCCGGTGGCGCACAGCAAGCGTTCAAAATCAAGACTGGTCACCACATTTTTCATCGTGCCGTAGCCGTAGTCGCCCCGCTTTTTGGCATCAAATGCTTCATAGCCCGGTGACAGGACGATGGCGCCGACTTTGATCTGCATCTTCTCCGGTTCCTGATGCAGATCGATGGCGTCGTTTTTACAGACCCCTTCGCAAATGGCACATTTTTTCTCTTTCAGATAGAGGCAGTCTTCGTGGATATAGGTGACCAGGGGAACGGCCTGGGAAAAGTAAATGTGGACGGCTTTGTTGGCCGATAGGTCCTGGTTGTAAGGATCCGGGACCTTGACCGGGCAGTATTCGACACACACCGCACAGCCGGTGCAATTGTCTTCGATGACGTAGCGGGGCTTTTTGTTCAGGGTAACCGTGAAATCACCGGCTTCGCCCTCGACGCCGTCGATTTCAGTGTACGTCAAAACCTCGATGTTGGGATGCCGGCCGACCTCGACCAGTTTGGGCGAGAGAATTCACATGGAACAGTCATTGGTGGGATAGGTCTTGTCCAGCTGGGCCATCTTGCCGCCAATGGCAGGTGACTTTTCAACCAGATAGACTCTGAATCCCGAATCGGCCAGATCGAGGGAGGCCTGAATACCGCTGATGCCCCCGCCGACCACCATCACATCTCCAAAATTGCCTTCTGCGGAGTTTTTCGGTAACTGTTCGATTTGCTCTTTTTCCATTTGCATTTGTCTTTACCCAATTCTAAACGACTTTTTTCTGGCGCGGGCTACGGTTATCATCAAAAAACGGCTCTTTTTAATTTTCAGGAATCATCAGGACAGGGCTTCCTGGATGATCTCCGTCAGATCCTTAATTTCTAACTTGTTACCGTTGCCCGCCGGGTTGCCTTCACCTTCAGCGAGCATGAGCCTGCTTTCCTCAAAATGGGTGATGCAGTACGGGCAGGCGGTCACCAGCACCTCGGCTCCGACGCCGGTAGCCTGCTCCAACCGGATGTCCGAGAAGCGTTCACCCTTGGGCGTCTCCATCCAGATGCGGCCGCCGCCGCCACCGCAACACAGGCTATTTTCGCGCGCTTCCGGCATCTCGCACAGCTCCAGACCGGGTACTGCCTTTAACGCTTCCCGGGGCGGGTCATATATGCCGTTGTGCCGACCCAGGTAACAGGGATCATGATAGGTGACTTTTTTGGCGTATTCTTTGCCGAGCTCAAGCCGTCCCGCATCGATCAGCTCGGCCAGATACTGAGCGATGTGCACCACTTCAAAATTGACCATAAATTCAGGGTACTCATTTTTAAAGGTATGGTAGCAGTGGGGGGAGGAAACCAGCACCCTTTTGACCCCGTTATCAATAAAGGTTTTGATGTTTTCTTTGGCCAGGCGTTTGAACAATTCTTCATCGCCGGTTTTGCGGATGCTCTCTCCGCAGCAATTTTCCTTGCTGCCCAGGATGCCGAAATTGACGCCGGCCTTTTTAAGAATACCGGCGGTGGCTACAGCCACCTTTTTTAAGCGCGGGTCATAGCTGAGGTAGCAGCCGGGAAAATATAAGATTTCCGTCTCCTCGTTAAATGCTTTGACAGACAGGCCTTCGGCCCATTTTGCCCGGTCTTCGCGCTTTTCATTCAAGGGGTTGCCTTCGCCCGTGAGGCTTGCGCTGATGGTGCGAATCGATTTGACGGAGGTTGGAAAGACCCCGTACTCGGTGGCAATCCGGCGCAAGGACACGCCGGATTCGATGATTTTAACGCCCCGGGGGCACTGCCGCGGGCAGTTTCCACAGGAGGTGCAGCGCCAGATATCTTCGCCTTCTACCTGCGTCATGCCGAAAGTCGCTTCACGGATGATTTTGCGCATGCTAAAGGCTCTCACCCGGTTCCACGGACAAACCGTGTCGCACAATCCGCATTGATAACAATGCTTGAAGCCATCACCACCGGACTCTTTGATGACATCGACGATTTCTCTATAGTCGGTCAGGTTCTCCACGGTATTTTTCAATCCTCTATTATAAGTTACTGGTTATTGGTTATTCGTTAATAGTACGGATGGATGGGTATCTAGTTTTAAATCCTGCCGGTTCCAGGGTTGGAACCTGAGGTTGCTATCGGGTTCCAATAACGACAAGCTATCTCTAGAATGCATCTTACACTCAATAGCTGCGTTAGAAGCCTCCTTAAAATGCTCACATACTGCACGTATGCTGCGCTTTTGCGTTGACTTCTGCCTTGTTCTTGAGCGGTATCTACTATTTTTGAGATGGCTTGTAATAACGAATAACGATTAACGCCTGATTGAGCGCTAAGCGCTTAATCAGGCTTCTTCGACATCCGCGCCAGGGCATCCCTGACCTTCTGCACCCCATGCTTTTTGGCCAGCGCTTCCAATCCGATCTCCAGCTCCTCGCGTTTTTCTTCTTCCTCGCCTTCCTCTTCTTTTTCTTCGTATGTGAGGGCATCATGCGGGCAAACCTGAACACACATGGGCACATCGATGGGCGGATCGTCTTCGCACATATCGCATTTTAACGGCAGGCCCGAATCGGGCTCTTTAAAAAGATCCCTGGACGGGCAGGATACGCCGCAGAAGCTGCACTGCCTGTATTGCTTGCCGTCGATCGTATACGAATGCCTGCCGTTACATTCGGAGGGCGTATAATCGCCGGCACGGATCGGCACATAACAATCGTTGAGCTCATCGATCACCACCCGAATGCGCGAGCGGGCCGGATTGATACTGCTATACTTTGGATTGGCATGAAATGCTGAGCAGGCGACCTCGCAGGCACGGCACCCGATGCATTTATCAAGATCAACTTTGATTTCTTTGATGATTCTCTTTTTTGACTCAGCGCTCACGGCTACAGCTCCCTTTCACCCTGATTTGCGTGAAAATTAATGCGAAGTTTAGACCGATGTTTCTTTGGCAGGTGCATTGCCACCGTCTGTCAGGAGGCCTCTCTCAATGAAGTCTTTACTCACATAATCCAGGCCCAGTTCGTCGAGGGTTTCCCTGGTGGGAATCCCGTCGTTGTTCCAGCCCTTGAATTTGTAATATTCATCCAGCAACCGGGTTTCCATTTCAGGATCTCTGATCTGCCAGTGGTCCTCGGGCGGCTTCTCGTCGGCGCGTCGCATCCCCCTTCTGATATTCAGGGCCCTGATCAGGTTGCGGTTGCGTCGCCCGATTTTCCACATGCGGTCCGGATCCATATCCAGACCGGTGGCATGGGAAATAAAATCCGGCAAATTGTACAGATGGTAGGGCGGGCGGCCGCCGAATTGACCCCTGAACGAAGATAGAAAGGCGCAGGTGCCGATGGCGTCATCAATGTAATGCATGGTCTCATTCCAGTCTGCAATATTGACGGACGCTTCCACGGATGGATGGGTTCGCGGCTCCCATTCCAGATACCATTTTTTAAACCGCTCCGGAGCGGCATCCCAATTTTTGACGAATTCTTCTCTTTCTTTTTTATCGGCGATGGGGACCTGAGGGTAGGAGCCTTCCGTCTGGGTGATCGTCATCTTCTCGCCGGTGGCGTACATCAGGAAATAGGGATAATTGACCATTTTTAATTTGAGCGGCAGCTGCTCAAATTTTTTCGTGCTGTTATGATCGAATTTTTCCGCGCCGTTGCCGATCTGGCGGGCGGCGTGATAAACGCCGTTGGCCAGCGCATCGCCGACCCCTTCGCGGCGCACGATTTTTTCCACCAGGTAGAAAAATCTTTCCCCGGAATCCGTCGGAAAATTCGGCAGATCTTTGTCGCTTAAGATTCCGGCTTCGTAAAGTTCGACGCCAAAGGCCAGGACCTGCGGTGTCGAGTAACCGTCCAGGCCGTGCTCCTGGGTGACGCCGAGGATGTCGTAATTAAAATCCAGCTCTTTATAGGCCGCCATGGCATAGGTCAGCTTGCTGTAACATTTCTGGAAATAGGTTGGCCGTCCCGGGTAGCGAATCGCCTGGTGGCAATCTTTCGGGCAGTTATAGCAACCCGTCCATCGTAGCCGCACGCTGTCAGAAATCGCCTTCCATTTTTCTTCACGTTCTTTGCTCCACCACCCTTTCTGGCGCTCACGGGCATTGCCCCAGGCGAAATTGTTGACGTGCCACTCTTCGTCGTCTTCGTGCAGAAAAACATCCCCGCAATAGGGGTTGTCGTAAATGGCCTGATACATGGGGTTGCACAATTCAAAAAGCTCGGCCGGCCGGGCCACGTTGATGTCCTTTGTGCCGCGAACGGCGATGGCCTTCAGCCGCTTATCTCCCATGATTACGCCCACACCGCGCGAAGCGCTGGAGTTGGCATGCTCGATGGTCGACATATAGACCCTGTTTTCACCGGCAAGACCGATTGCGGCCACCTGGGCTTCAGATTGCTTTAACTCCGCTTTGATGCACTCGCCGGTTTCCAGGGCGCCTTTGCCTGACAGGTGGGTGGCATCGCGTATTTCCACCTTGTCATTATGGATCCACAAATAGACTAAGTCGGAGGCCTTGCCGCGAATGAGGATTTTATCATAACCGGCATGTTTTAATTCCGCTCCGAAAAAACCACCGAACAATGAATGGGAGTACAGGTTGGTCTGGGGCGAAAAAGTATCAACAGCGGTGCGATTGGCACCGGGAACCGGTGTGCCGATCAAAATGCCCGCGCTGAATATCAGCAAATTGTCGGGGGAAAAGGGCTCGACTTCCGGCGGGACCCTGTCCCATTGGATCTTGGCGGCCGTCCCCTGGCCCCCCAGATACAGCTCGGTTAGTGCTGGATCCGTTTCGACCCGTTCAATACTTCCGCGAGATAGATCGATTTCTAGAATATATCCTGTCTCTGCGTACCTCATTTTTTTCCCCTTCTAAACGGCCGTTATGTTTGGTGCTTCAGAAGATGGCTTCGTAACATCATAAACTTAATGGTGATCCGAAAAAAGGTGGTCGATTTAGGCTATAAATTAACTACAATTTAGCTATAAAATAGCCACATAAAAATGTTTATAGGCGCTTCCCCGAAATTTGTCAAGGAAAAACTAATTTGATCATTTAATAATAAAATTAATTATTTACTAAAGGTTTTGAACACTATTGCCGATCATATCACTAGATGACAGGAAATCCATCGGACCTGCACTCCCGGGGAAGGGGCCTATTATGAAAAAAACGATCATCGCATTCGCTTGCCTGGTGCTCTTTAGCGCTGCTGCCGTTACCGCGTCCGGCAAAGAAATTGAACCTGTGACAACCTTGCCGCCGGTTGTTGCGCAAACATATGGCATGGCCGGTACCATTATCATGTGGCATTCGATAGATGGTGACGAAAAAGCGGTTTACAAGGCGACCTATATCTTTAAAGATGGCAGGCTTCAAAAGGTCAGCGAGACCGTAGCTTCACAGGATGATCTCAGATACCGGATCATCGGAAGATAGCCATTTATGCTCAAGTGAAATTGTGATCTCACAGCCATATTTGTTTGCATAAGCGCTCTTGATCATCCCAAAACACCCCATTCTCTTCCCGCCCTGTGTTCTTATTATTTCTTGTTGACCGTCGCTGTCCTGTTTTATATTAATTCCAAATTCAACTCATTCAGCTTCATAGGATTTAACGCCCCGGGGGGCCTCTGTCAATGGCATCCGCTTCTTCTAAAAAGGTCATCTTTGCCGCCTTAATCGGAAATTGTCTGATTGCGTTGACCAAGTTCATTGCGTTTTTTATCACCAAAAGCTCGGCCATGCTGTCCGAGGGCGTTCATTCGGTCGTGGATACCGGCAATCAGGTCTTGCTGCTTTACGGATTGCACCGGGCCAAAAAACCGGCCGATGAGCGCTTTCCCTTTGGGCACGGCAAGGAGGTATACTTCTGGGGCTTTGTGGTTGCGATTACCATTTTTACGATTGGCGCCGGGGTATCGCTCTATAAAGGCGTGCACCACATTTTGCATCCGGTGCCCATCGAAAATCCGACGATCAATTATGTCGTGCTGGCCTGCGCGATGGTGTTTGAAGGAGCGGCCTGGTACTTTGCTCTGACTGAATTTACCAAAGCCAAAGGAAAATGGGGCTACCTGGAAGCGGTGCAAAGGGGCAAAGATCCTTCCATGTTTGTGGTGCTGTTTGAAGATTCGGCTGCCATGCTGGGTATCATTGCTGCCTTTATCGGCATTTTTCTGAGCCAGGTCACGGGAAATTACGTTTATGACGGCATTGCATCGGTGGCGATCGGATTGATTTTGGCCGGGACGGCCGTCTGGCTGGCCTATGAAATAAAGGGGCTGCTGATTGGTGAAAGCGCCCGACCCGAGATTGTCAAGAACGTAAAGGAGATTGCCCAGTCCTATCCTAAAATAAAACACGTCAACGAAGTGTTGACCCTGCACATGGGGCCGGAGTTTATCCTGCTGAATTTAAGCGTGGACTTTGCCGACACGGTTTCGGTCGGCGATATTGAAGAAACGATTGCCAGACTGGATCGTCACATCAAACAAACCTACCCCAAGATCAAGCGCGTATTTGTCGAAGCCGAAGCCCGGCACCCAGCGCTAACCGCCGCCTGAAGTAATTAACCACAGACCCACACAGACACACACAAACTTTTGTCCGGCCGACATTGCCCGAGGAAAAACCGTATGCCCTGCGGGCAACATTACCCAGTATCTTTTTGAGCATTTTCAGGAAACTGGATGATATCCAACTCATAAAGATAGTTGAGCAAGTATTTAATTGAATCGCGAAGCGAA
>JASFGN010000021.1:0-11453 GCA_050123735.1 Desulfobacterales bacterium
TTTGCGCTGGCTGAATTCCACGTCCCGGATCTGAAAATCCGCCTGGGAGCTCATCCCGTAGGTGGTATAGCGTTTTTTGAGCCGCGGTATCAGTTCTTGGATGGGCTCGTTGTCAAGGCACAACACCGCCAGGCCATAAAACGGGATGCGATCTAAAAAGCTCAAAAATACGGTTTTGATCTCTTCCAGGTCCCTGTAAAAATCCAGGTGCTCCTTGTCGATGTTGGTCACGACCGCGATGGTTGGCGAAAACTTTAAAAAGGAGCCGTCGCTTTCATCGGCCTCGGCCACGATAAAATCACCTTCACCCAGCACGGCATTTGATCCGATACTTTTTAATTTGCCGCCGATCACCACCGTGGGATCCAGCCCGCCCCGGGCCAGTACCGAGGCCACGATCGAGGTGGTGGAGGTCTTGCCATGCGCACCGGCAATCGCAATGCTATATTTTAAGCGCATCAGCTCGGCCAGCATCTCGGCACGCGGGATGACCGGTATCGATTTATGCCCGGCCGCCTGGACTTCAGGGTTGTCCGTGTCGATGGCCGAGGAAAAAACGACCACATCGGCCCCTTTGATATTTTTGGCGGCGTGACCCTTATAAATGGTGCCGCCCAGCTCTTTTAAGCGACCCGTTATGTCGGTGCTTTGCAGATCCGAGCCCGATACCTTGTAGCCCAGGTTCAGCAGCAATTCTGCAATACCGCTCATGCCGATACCGCCGATGCCGACGAAGTGAATATGGTATTTTTTTAGGTACATTTCTTCTGCTTAAGATCGAAGATCTCTTTATAAGGTATTGGTAATCGACCATTCCCAGTAGAGAAGGCGCCAAATCCGAAACTCGAATATCAAAATTCGAAACAATATCTTAATTTTAAAAATCCAAATGACAAAAACAAAGTTCGAAACATTTTTTAGGTCGGCTTTACTTCTGCGTTTTGAGCATTGACATATTCGTATTTCAGATTTGTTTCGTATTTCGCATTTCGGATTTCGAATTTTTATTATTTTGGCTGCCAACTTTCTGGTATTGAATATCAACACCCAGCAATCTGTAACAGTCGTCAACAATGTGCTTGGCTGCATCCGGATGGCCCAGCCGGCCGGCCGTGGCGGCCATCGCCTCGAGGGCTTGCGGGTGCGCTGCATAATATTCGATTTTCTGTGCCAGGGCGTCGGCCCGCAACTCTTTTTCATGAATCAGTTCAGCCGCCCCCCGGTCGGCCAGCGTGGCGGCATTGAGGGTCTGGTGGTCATCGGCTGCAAAGGGGAAGGGGATAAAGATGACCGCCTTTCCCATGGCCGTCACTTCAGCAACCGTTGTGGCCCCGGCGCGGCAGATAATCAGGTCTGCCTGTTTGTACAGCGGGCCCATGTGGCGAAAAAACGCCTGGACTCTGGCCGCGACATTCTGGCGCCGATACGCCTCGGCCACCATCTGTTCGTCGGCAGCCCCTGTCTGATGAATGAAGTACAGTCCGTCCTTCTGCGTTAAATGGCCGAGGGCCTCAACCAGAGTTGTATTAATGCTGTGCGCGCCCTGGCTGCCGCCGATGATCAACACACAAAATTTTTCCAGCCCGGGGGCCGGAGCCTCAGCACTATGATCGCTTAAAAGTTCTTTGCGTACCGGATTGCCGGTAAGCCGTATTTTATGCGGCGCAAAGCGGGCGCGGGTGTCATCAAAGGACACGTAAATCCGAGCGGCAAAAGGCGCCAGCATCCGGTTGGTAATGCCCGGCAATATATTTTGCTCGTGCAGCACAATTTTGGTGCGCAAAAGCCATGCCCCCAGTACCACCGGGCCGGCCGAATAGCTGCCAAGTCCAACCGTTAGATCCGGTTTATAGGCTTTTAAGATGCGCAATGCTTCGATAATCCCTTTGGGTATTTTGAGGGCCGATCTGGCCTGATTCCAGATACCGCGGCCTTTAATGCCTTCGGCTGTTATGGATTCAAGCCGAAAATCCGTCTGGCCCAGCACCGAGCGCTCCAATGGGTTGCCGGTGCTGATAAACACGATGCGGCTGTGTTTGTTGCGGGCCATAAACTCCTGGGCGATGGCCAGCCCCGGAAACAAATGGCCTCCGGTGCCGCCGCCGGCAATCACGATGCGAAGGGCTTTTGGTTCGCCACTACCTTGCATGCTATTGCTCATTTTTTAGCCCTTCGCATGTTATTCGTTATTTGTTATTCGTTATTATACCGCTTGTCATAAATACGTTCCGCATAAAAGGATGGCGGCATAAGCGCTTGTAGCAAAAAAACCTTCCGCAAACGCAACGTTTTTTAGACAATCGCTATAGAACCTTATCTGCTGAGTGTTCGCCATGCATATCCTCCGATTTTCAACCCAATAACAAATAACCGATAACCAATAACTTAAGACCTGCTGGCCGCGCTGATATTCATCAATATGCCGATGGAAGCCATATTGAGCAGGAGCGACGTGCCCCCGTAGCTCAACAGCGGCAGGGTGAGGCCCTTGGTGGGCAGCAGTCCTAAAGCCACACCCATATTGACCACGATTTGAAGCCCCATTGCGATCGTCAGGCCCACCGCCAGATAAGCGCCGAATAAATCCGGGGCGCTGCGTGCAATGGCGACACCGCGGATAACAATCCAGGCATACAGCCCGATGATGATGACAACACCCAGCAGGCCGAGCTCCTCGCCAATGACTGAAAAAATAAAATCCGTATGCGGCTCCGGCAGATAAAACAATTTTTGATAACCTTTTCCGATACCGGTACCCCAAAGCCCGCCGGTCCCGAATGCCATCAAAGAGTGCACGATTTGATAGCCTTCATCGCTTGAGTGCTCCCATGGATTGAGAAAGCCTAAAATCCGTTTGGCGCGGTATTCAGCGTTGATCAAAAACAAATAGGCCACCGGCAATATGACGAGCATCGTTGCAAAAAGCTGCGAAAATCGAACACCACCGATAAACAGCATGATCCAGGTCAGCGCGCCGAAGATAAAAACAGTGCCAAAATCCGGCTGGATAAAAATCAGGGCAACAAAGACGCCCAGCACCAGAACATGCGGTAAAAAGCCGATTGAAAATTGTTTGATCTGGTCTGCCTTTTTTTCCATCGAGTATGCCAGGTAGATGACCAACGCGATGCGGGCAAACTCAGATGGCTGAAACGAAAAAGTGCCCAGCCGTATCCATCGGGTGGCGCCGCCGGCCGTGAGCCCGAAATCGGTAAAATGAATCAGCACCAGAAGCGCGAGGGAAATTGCGACCAACGGATAGGCCAGAAGGCGATAATAGCGATACGGGAAATGCCTGCCGGCCACGAGCACGAGCGCACCCGCCAGGGCAAACAGTGCCTGCTTTTTTAGAAAAAAGAAGTCGCTGCCGAATTTTTTGAGTGCCAGTGTCGAGCTGGCGCTATACACCATCACGACCCCGATGCCCACCAGGAAAAGAACCGGAAACAACAGCTGGACATCATAATAAGCGCTTCGGGTATGGGGGTGTTTTTTTGCCATTTTTGAATTATGTGAATTTTACCTCTCGCAAAGGCGCAAAGCTCGCAAAGAAAAAATTTTTGTCCAGCCATTTTTTTATTGAACTTCGCGTCTTGGCGTCTTTGCGTAAGGCCATTTTCCAATCTTTCAATATTCAGCTTTTACGGGCAGCCGTTTTCGTTAATTTTTCCACCGCGCGGCGGAAATCTTCGCCCCGTTCGGCATAACTGCCGTACCAGTCAAAGCTCGCACACCCGGGTGATAAAAGGACGACCTCATTCGGGTTTGCATCGGCAAACGCCGTTGCCACCGCAGCATCCATTGAGTCCGCCATTTTGGTCGGCTTCAGCCGGCCGAGCACATTTTTGATGGCCTCGGCCGCTTCACCCATCACAATGAGTTCTTTGACATGCTTGCCGATTGCATCCGCCAGCATCCTGAAGTTGCCGCCCTTGTCGCGACCCCCCATCAACAGCACAATCGGCCTTGAAAAACAGTCCAGCGCTCTGAGCACACCATCCACGTTGGTGGCTTTGGAGTCATTGTAAAAAACGATGTTGTTGATGGTGGCAACACGCTCGAGCCGGTGCGGCAGGCCTTTGAATTCAACCAGTGTTTGCTGAATTCCCTCGACCGTTGCGCCGGCCGCCAATGCGGCCAGAGTGGCCGCACACACATTTTCATGATTATGTCGCCCCATCAGGGCGGTTTGGGATATATCCAAATGGATTTGATTTTGGATTTTAGAATTTGGAATTTGGATTGCGGGTTGCAATGGTTCGAATTTGTCCAGATTCAGGATGATGCGCTTGCCGTTCAAGACGGCGCCCTGTTCATCGGCTTGCAGCCTGGGGAAAAACAGACGCTGGCTCTTAATATGGGCTGTTTTGGCTCGAATCAGCGGGTCCGATCCGTTGAGAACGGCAACGTCATCGGCCTGCTGGTTTTTAAAAATCCGAATTTTGGAATCCGCGTAAGCTTCAAAATCCGGGTAGCGATCCAGATGATCCTCGGTGATATTCAGCACGATGCCGATGTGCGGGTGAAACCGATCAATGGTGTCGAGCTGAAAGCTGCTGATTTCGGCCACCACGAGTTGCTCCTTTTGACCGCTGCTGACATACTCGATCAGCGGATTGCCGATGTTGCCCCCCACAAATGTGCGAATGCCTGAATTTTGCAACATTTGACCCAGAAGCTCAGTGGTTGTGGTTTTGCCGTTGGTCCCGGTCACGGCAACAATGGGCGTCTGGATGAATCTTGCGGCCAATTCCACCTCACCGACAACTTCAACGCCCTTGGATCGGGCCCGGGCGATGGGCGCGATGGTATGGGAGACCCCCGGGCTGACGACGATCAGGTCCGATTCCTGAAAAACACGGTTGCCATGGGCTCCCAGCTCGATCTCGATATCCATATGACGCAGCTGTGCGACGGTGTCCCCCAGGGCAGCCTCATTGGCGGTGTCGGTCGCCGCAATACGCGCACCCTGTTGATGCAGGAAGCGGGCAACCGCAAGCCCGGTGCGGCCAAGACCGACAATCACGATTTTTTTGTTCTTAAGCTTCATCATCGATGTCGAAATAATGCTTCAAGTTGCCTTACACGTGAATCCGACAATTTAAATTCGAAATCCGAATATCGAAATTCGAAACAAATCCAAAATTCCAAATCCAAATGCATCATGTTTTGAATTTAGGTCATTTTCTATATGAATTTGTTTCGGATTTCGCATTTCGTGCTTCGGATTTTATGTTTTTAATCGGTTATTTATTCTCACTTTTAAAAAGATATCCCTTTTGGATATGTCCTATCTGAGCTTGAGCGTACTCATTGCCAGCAGCGCCAGCGCAATGGCAATTATCCAGAATCGGACGATGACCTTCGGTTCCGGCCAGCCCTTGAGTTCAAAGTGATGGTGCAGCGGGGCCATTTTGAAGATTCGGCGACCGCTGGTCATCTTGAAAAAGCCCACCTGAAAGATAACCGACAAGGCCTCGATCACAAACAGTCCGCCGACCAGCACCAGCAGGATTTCCTGTTTGGTGATCACCGCAATGGTTCCCAGGGCGGCGCCCAGCGACAGCGAGCCGACATCGCCCATAAAGATCTGCGCCGGGTAGGCATTGAACCATAAAAAGCCCATGCCGGCACCGGCCAGGGTACCGCAAAATATGGCCACTTCTCCGCTGCCGGCCACGTAATTGATCTGCAGGTATTCTGAAATTTTGATATGACCGGCAACATAGGCAAAGAACATATAGGTGGCCGCCGCAATGACCACCGGCCCGATGGCCAGGCCATCCAGCCCGTCGGTCAGGTTGACGGCATTGGAGGCCGCCACAATCACGAGGGCGGCGAAAAAAATGTATCCCCAGCCAAGATCCGGTGAGAGTTTCTTAAAAAACGGTATGGTCACCTCGGTGGAAAAATTCGGGCTGGCGTAAACCAGAATGCCGGTGATGATGGCCAGCGCAAACTGCAGCGCGAATTTTTTGCGAACCGAAAGGCCTTTGCTGCGCTTTTTGATCTGCATCAAATAGTCGTCCGCAAAGCCCACAAGACCGTAACCGATGATGACAAACAGCATGATCCAGACAAAATAATTCGTCAGATCGCTCCACAAAAGCGTTGACACCACCGCTGAAAACACGATTAACAGGCCGCCCATAGTAGGGGTGCCGGCCTTGGACAGATGGCTCTCGGGGCCGTCGTCACGGATGTATTGTTTCACCTGCATGCCGCTGAGCTTGCGAATGATCCACGGCCCCAGCAGAAAACAGATCAAAAACGCCGTCAGGCTGGCATAAATGGTCCGAAACGTGATGTAACGAAATACGTTAAAGACCGACAGCGTCGTGTGTAGCGGATATAGCAGGTGGTATAGCATCGACTTGTTATTGGTTATTTGTTATTGGTTATTTGAATTTTATCGCGGCTTAAAGCCGCTCCCACGTGTATGTTCGGTCCGTGAGAGTGGCTTCCAGCCACGAATAACTTTAGGCACTTCCCAATTTAGGCATTTTAGGCACCTTTCAGAGAGTGCCACCCGCCCGCCTCGCCCGTCCGCCGCAATCTGCATTATGCGTGAGAGCGGGACAGTCAACAGCGATGGCGGGCAGGCAGCAGCAGCCAACTTGGTTATTGGTTATTTGTTATTGGTTATTCGTTATTTGATGCCTTAGTAACTTTTCCTAATAACGAATAACGAATAACAATTAGGCCTTCGGCCTAATTCCGGCCCAGTCTTTGAGCGCCTTGACAATGGTTTCCATCCGCGCGCCCCGGGATCCTTTGATCAAGACCCAATCGCCGGACTTCAGCGATTGCTTGAGTGTGGTGATGATCTCATCCCGGGTCCCGCTAAATATATCTGCCGGCTTCATTTTGGCATTCATTGCGCCGGCGGCCACGGCGCTTGCAAACTCACCGGTTAACAGCAGCTTGTCAATGTTGGCGGCTGCCGCCCACGCGCCCACCTGTTTATGCAGCGCCTCAGACTGCTCTCCCAGCTCGAGCATATCGCCGGCGACAAACAGGCTGCGGCTATTGCGCCGCAAGGTCCTCAGGGTCGTAACGGCGGCTTTCATCGATTCGGGATTGGCATTATAGGTATCATCGATGATGTGAATGCCGCTGGCCGTTTCGAAAATATCCATACGCCCCCAGACCGGTTCAAAGCTCTCCAGGCCGGCCTTTATTTCCCCGGCCGACAACTTCAGTAAGTGTCCGACGGCGGCGGCAGCCAGTGCGTTCAGAACCATAAACTGCCCCGGGACATTCAGCGACACCGTCAGGTGCTCGTCCGGTAAATGCAGCCGAAATGAAATGCCGCCTGTTTTTTCGTCCAGCTCTGTGGCCCGGATCGCGGCGTCTTCGGACAATCCGAATAGAAGCACCTGCCGGTTGGTGCGACGCGCCATCTGATAAACCCTGCGATCATCGGCGTTCAGTGCGGCTTTACCCCCGGCTTTAAGATGTTTGATCAGTTGCTCTTTTTCGCGCATGACGCCATCCAGAGATCCAAGGCCTTCAAGGTGCGCCGGACCCACATTTGTGACGACGGCGATATCCGGGGCGCAGATCCGGGCCAGGCGTGCAATTTCACCGGGGCTGTTGGTGCCCAGCTCGACCACCGCCTGTTCATATTCAGCGCTCAGCCTGAGCAGTGTCAGGGGAACGCCGATCTGATTATTATAATTGCCGATGGTCGCCAGGGTCTTGTATTTTTGAGCCAGCACCTGCGCGGTCATCTGACGGGTTGTGGTTTTGCCGTTGGAGCCGGTTATGGCTGTCAGCGGTACGTTGGTTCGCGAACGATGATAGGCAGCCAGATCACCCAGCGCCCGTGTGGTGTCGGCTACCGCCACACAGGCGATCTGCCGGGTCTGCCAATCGGCAATGGGCAAATCTGCCGATTTTTTGCGGTCGACAACCAGGCCGCTGACACCCTGTGCAACGACATCTTTTACAAAACTATGCCCATCATGGACTTCCCCGGCAATGGCGACAAACACATCCTGAGGTCTGATGTCGCGCGAATCGATACCGATGCTTTCAAATCCCTGCATGGGGTCTCCACTCAATAATTCCCCGCCGGTGGCTTTCAGAACCTCAGATAATGTCCATGCTAAAGATTGTCGGTTGTTCATGGTCCGTTGTCCGTAGTTCGTCGGCTTAAGGCGTCAGGCTCAAGGCTCAGGGTGGACGGAGTCTCTTCCTTGTGCCCTGCGCCTATTTTTACAATTCAGCGAGCGCTTTTTTGGCTTCCTCACGATCATCAAATGCTTTGGTGGTGGTACCAATAATTTGATACGTTTCATGGCCTTTTCCGGCAATCAGCACGGTATCGCCCGGTTTGGAAACCGCAATTCCCAGCCGGATGGCCTGCCTGCGGTCGGCCTCGACCACAAAGCCTCTGTGTTTAAATCCATTGCTTAAATCGGCCGGCTTGTATCGCCGGCCCCCGGCTTTTTGAGCCCCCGCGATGATGTGATCGATGATGTCCATTGGATCCTCGGTGCGCGGGTTGTCGGACGTAATAACCGCCAGGTCGCAGAGCCGCGCAGCGATTTCACCCATCAGCGGCCGTTTTTCTCTATCGCGGTCACCGCCGCAGCCAAACACACAGATCATTTTCTCTTTTATCACCGCCTTTAGGGCCATGATGACATTTTCCAGCGCATCGGGTGTATGGGCATAGTCGACGTACACATATCGTCCGATCTTGTTTTCAATACATTCCAGACGCCCCGGAATGGTTGAAACCGCTTCGATTCCGGATTTCACATCAGCGATTGAAATATCCAGCGCCGCTCCGACGCCGGTTGCGCAGAGGATATTTTCAAGATTGTGCTCGCCGACCAGCCGGGACTTAAAATCAAATTTGCCGCCCGGCGTTTCCAGTTCGCCCTCGATACCGCCGGGCCCGCAGTCCGCGTTGAGAGTGCGAACGGTTTCATCGGACCCCCAACCGGTTGTGAACACCGGAACGCTCAGCTTTTGCGCTAATTCCTTGCCGCTGGCATTATTACAGTTGATAACCGCAACGGCTTTTGCACGTTTGGGTCCTTCAACCAGATAGTCGGTGAAAAACCGTTGCTTGCTCAGCCAGTAAGATTGCATGTCGCCGTGAAAATCGAGATGATCCTGGCTCAGGTTGATAAATACCGCCACATCAAACCAGCATCGTCTGATGCGCTGAAGGTCTATGGCGTGAGAAGACGCTTCCATGACCACGTGGCTGACACCACTGCGCCGCATATCGCTTAAAATTCGTTGCAGGTCCAGCGATTCGGGTGTTGTGATCGGGTTGTTGAAAGCGTTGCCGGCATATCGATAATTAATGGTCCCGATGACACCCACCGCCAACCCGGCCTGCTGCAGGATACTTTCAACCAGGTAGGCGGTCGTGGTTTTGCCGTTGGTGCCGGTAATACCGATGAGCGTTAAGTGCTCTGATGGATTGCCGTAAAAGCAAGCGGCCAATTCGGCCAGTGCCAGACGGCTATCTGCCACCTGTATGTTCGGTATCGGGCTACCGATCTGTTTTTGCGAAACAATGGCAACCGCGCCTCGTTCAATGGCATCCTCAATGAAATCATGGCCGTCGGCAGCGCGGCCGGGGATGGCCACAAACAGACCGCCGGCTGTGACTTCCTGCGAACGATAGTGAATCGATGCGATCTGAGGATCGATGTTTTTATCAGCACCGGTATGCTCAACAGACATTGGTTTGATGGCCTTAACCAGATCCGACAGTTTCACCCTCTGGCCTCGATTCTGTGCGAAGTCGCAAATTGTTTTGTGCCGCTTTCGGGCGGTATGTTCAGATAATTTAGGGTTTCGCGGGCGATCCGGCGAAACACCGGTGCGGCAACCGTTCCACCGTAATATTTTCCCCGGGGTTCATCTATAATCACCACAATCGCCAGTTTGGGCTTTTCAGCCGGGGTAAACCCGACGAAAGAGGCGATGTAATTGCTCTCTGAATAGCTTCCGCTTTCATCCAGTTTGTGGGCGGTACCGGTTTTACCGCAGACCGTATAACCCTCCAGGGCGGCGTTGACACCGGTGCCGCCTTCGGTGGTGACGGTTTTCATGATGGCCCTGACGGTACGGGCAGTCCGGGCAGAGATGACCCGCCTGACCGTTTGCGGCTGAAATTGTTTCAGGGGTTCATGATGTTGATCTGTTATGGCCTGCACGAAATAGGGCTTCATCAAAAGGCCGTCGTTGGCAATAGCGGAGGCCGCGGTAACCAGTTGCAGGGCGGATACCGAGACGCCATAGCCAAATGAAATGGAGCCGGTGTCAATCGTGGTCCAGCGTTTGTAAGGCGTCAGGCTGCCGGCGGTTTCACCGGGAGAATCGATTCCGGTTTTGGCACCGAAGCCAAATTTGCGATACATCTTGTAAAGCCTTTTGCGACCCAATTTCTCGCTGATTTTTACCGCGCCGATATTGCTTGAATATTTAATGATCTGTTGCAAAGACAGCCAGCCGTGTTTTTTGATGTCGTGCACCACATTGCGACCGATTTTATAGGCGCCGTTTTCGCAGAAAAAAATATCATGGGCTTTGATGTTGCCGGATTCGATGGCTGCCGCCGCGCTGAATATCTTCATCGTTGAACCCGGCTCGAATGGATCGGTGATGGCGCGGTTGCGCCAGAGCTCTTTGTTAAATTCCGTGTAAGCATTCGGGTTATAGAGCGGCACATGCGCCATCGCCAGAATCGCGCCGGTCGAGGGCTCCATGACAATGGCGATACCGGAACGCGCGGAATATTCCTTAACCGTTTCCTCCAGGGCGCTTTCGGCGATATACTGAACAGCGCGATCGATGGTCAGGATGATATTGTTGCCGGTGTTGAGGCCGGCTGCCGCCTGCTGCTCGTCGAAAACGTTGCCCAGGGCGTCTTTGTATACCATCTGGTTGCTGTTGGTTCCCCTCAGGTAGCGGTCATAGGAAAACTCAATTCCCTCCAGCCCATAGCCGTCGAGTCCGGTAAATCCCAGAGCCTGGGCTGCCAGCGTCTTATTGGGGTAAAAACGGTTGCGCTCGGGCACAAATTCGATTCCTGCCAGTGCCAATTTCATCACAGCAGCGGTTTCTTTCGGGTTGGCCTGGCGCTTGATCCAGACAAAGGGGCTTTTGGCTTTCAGATTCTTAAGGATTTTACGACGATCCGTTTTTAATATGCTGGCCAGTGCCTTGGCGGTGCGTTGCGGCTGCTCGATGTGAGCCGGCCGTGCGGCGATCGAAGTAACGTCGATTGTCACCGCCATCTCTCTTAAATTGCGGTCATACACGGTGCCGCGTTTGCCGACAGATGTCAGCGATTGCTCATATTGACGCGAGGCTTTTTGAGCCAGCCACGGACCGCGATACACCTGCAGATACACGGCTTTGGCGCCAATCACCGCAAAAAAAGCGATGAAAGCCAGTGCCACCAGTAAAACCCGCAATCG
>JASFGN010000022.1:0-11211 GCA_050123735.1 Desulfobacterales bacterium
GATCGGGATTTCGGTGGCCGAGATGTCCAGACCGAAGGCGTTGATTGAATCTGCACGGATGGCGCCGGTAAAGTCAGTTTGTCTGAGGGAATCTGTCCAGCGCTGGCCGCCTGAGACCATTTTGAGTTGAAAAGGGTTATTGCCCTTGCCGGTTATGGTGATCTGCCGGGGGCCGGCTATTTTTTCCAGGTAGGGAGAAAGCATCTTCAGGTCCAGGTTGATGCTGCCGGCCGCATCCAGTTTTTTGTGGAGGCCGGCCTGGTTTAAATTTCCTGCCGCTGAAAGCGACAGCGGGGTCGAATCGAGCTGAATGTTTTCGATTGTTAGAACCGATCCATCCGGCTTGCGCTTTAAATCGGCCGTTAGTTTAACATGATCCTCGGCAATCGGCGGCAGGGTGTCAGAGGTCATCTGAAAAGGAGAAAGGTCGGCCCGAACTTTCAGAAACTGAGCGGTCTTGGATGAAAAATCCAGATCGAGGCCAAACTGACCTTTACCGGCAACACGGGTTTTTTCCGGTAGCTGGATAAAATCCCCGTAGGCCTTGAACAGTTTTGCCAGATCGAGATCTGCCTGCGCCTGGGTCTTCATGTCGTTTTGAAAGTTCGACCAATCGTTTACTGCCAGCTGGGGAATATTGATCGTACCCGCTGAACTGTTGATCTGAATCGGGGCCAGCCCCGCGGACCGGTTGGCAAAATTGAGTTTGCCCTGGGTCTGCACCATAAGCCGCTCTTCATCAATTGATTTTTGTCCGCTACGGAACTGGAAGTTACGGGCGTCGATACGGGTGCTGTTAAGGGTTAGCTGTTGGGCATCCAGGGCACCGCTGGTCTTAAGGTGCGCGTTGCCTGCCAGCCGGGTTGTCGCGGGGAGTTTGTTGAAATTGTGCAACACATCTGAAATCTGCTGCAAATTGAATCCAGCGTCAACAGAAAAATTCTGGGCTGAGGGCAAATTGTCGTCACCGGCCAGCTGAAAGCGGTCAGCCTTGAAAATTCCTTTGGCCAGAGTTGATTGCACACTTAAATTCGGCTGCTGAAATTCGCTGGCACTAAACCGCGCCGCCGGACGGACGATAGCCGTTAAGTCAACCATGGCATCCTGTTGGGGGAGGATCGTACGGCCATGGTGGCTTAAAGCCAGCTTGCGGATATCCAGGTTCAGAGCCGCAGCGTTTTTCTCAGGCGCGGTCTCCTTGATTTCAATTCTGGCGAACAGCTTGCCGGAAGCGTCCCATTCACGGATGTCGATAAATTTTTTCAATTCTGTGAGGGCTGCGGCCAGGTCTGCTGAGAGGGTCCCCTTCAAGTTGGTGAGATCGCCCTGGCCGTCTGCATTGACAAACGCCGATCGCAGCGACACATTTTCCAGTTGAATTCTGTCCGGGTGCTTTTCACCGCGGGCCTTCAATGAAATAGGTTGATTCCAGGCGATGGCTTTACCGGCGCTGGCACCCTTTATCCGGTCGATTCTGGCGCTGCTGTCAAATGCGGTGGTCGTGTCGGTCGCGTTAACTTGATACGATAGCTGCAAAGTGCCTTCAGACAGTTTGGTGTCCTGGCGTAATTTTAAGGACTGCGGCATCTGGGAGAAAAGCTCGGCCAGATTGATGCTGGCAGAACCGCTTAATTGACCGTGGCCCTGATGGGTGATCTTACCCTGGGCGGACCCCTTCGCCGCAGACGATTCAAAATCCAATTGTTTTAGCGACAGGTCGCCCTGAGAAATGGTTGCATCCAATTCCGCAGCGATATCCTTGAATCGGGGATGATCCGTTTTCAGGGGGCCGCCCCACAACTCGAGTTGTTTCAGGGACAATTTGCCCTTGAGGTTCAGGGCTTCAGCCGAGCTGCCCTGCACTTTCATGTCGGCATTGAGGCGTCCCTTGCCATAGGGATAGTTTCCCTGTGAGGCCAAAATGGCCAGCGTATCTTCAAGCTCCCAGTTGGTGATGGTTAAGCTGGCATCGGATTGAATGGCCTTGAGATCAAGGGGGTTGTCCGCAGACAGCTTGAGGGTGCCTTCACCGTCGAACCGGCCGAGGGCATCACCGGAGGTCAGCAAAACCCGGTAGGCGATGGGCTTTTTGATGTCCGATATATCCACAAAAAGATCGAGGTCTTTGACGACCGTTTTTTCCTTACCGTTCAGATCCACCGTGCGAATGGTACCGTCGGTAATTTTAAGGACACCGGCGATGGCCGGCAGCCCGGCCGCCTGGGACGGCTCGGCTTTTTTTGATACTTCAGTTTGCTGCCGATCTGAAATATAAAGCAGTACCTGGGGCCTGATGACTTCGATACCGCCCAGGTTGCGAGCATTGGCCATCAGCTGGACCAAACCGCGATATCCTTTTAATTCGGCCACTTCGATAAAAATGCGTTCTTGCTGGTGATCGTAAGTGATGCCTTTGGCCTCAATGCCGCTAAACCATTTAAAGCGCCATTGTGCGACCTGAAGCCTTCCAGGCAAACGCTCGTTGACAGCCTTAAGAATGCGGGGCTTCAGCACGTCGCTGGACAGCACGGCCGGCAGAAACACCAGACCGGCAAAAATGACAAAAAACACGGCAAATGCAGTACCCAGTAAAATCGGATTTTTTTTCATCATGTTTCCTCAGAGATCTTCGGCATGGACCTCTATCTTTAAGATTGCGGTTGCTGGCATTCTGATTTTTTAAGTCGAAACAGCCGACCAAGCCATTTGCGGCCCATTGGATATCAGGCGTTTGAATCATCTGAAAAAGGCAAAAATTAATGCTGGGCTGCGGGGGTCAACCTGTTAACAACATAATACATAAAGATGACTTTTAAAATAGTCTCGGTTTCAAATCTTATGAATCGGGTTCGCGCCAAAGCGTTTGACGACGGCTGAAAACCGGCTATTTTGAATACATTCGCTATTATGAGGCTGAGATGTTCGACGATTTGAATCCCTACAAAATGCCGGCGCCTATTGGCGATTCCAATTTAATGCTTAGATTATACTCTATTTACTTCGATCTCTTGATGGAATATTTGCACGAGGGTCAAACATGGTTCGGTTTTTCATCATATTCTTTGCCATTGCTGCCCTGCTGGCAGGCTACATCACCTGGCGAATTTTTGGTAAGGCATCCTTCAGCCGTCGCTGGAAGATGGCGATGGCCGTCGGCATCGTTGCCACCATATTTGTACCGGTTCTAACGATCATACTGCGCCGATCGGGTTTTGATAACCCGGGCCTTCATCTGCTGACCTGGGCCGGCTATCTGGGGTTGGGATTTTTAAGTTTCGTATTTTCCTATGTTGTGATCCGTGATCTGATATGGATGCCGCTGGCAGCCGCAAGATGGTTCAAAAAGCGGATTGGCAAAGCCGCTCAGGGTCGACAAAAGATCCACTCGATTGACAGCCCCTCGCGCAGAGGGTTTCTGGTTAACTCGATGAATTACGGCATCCTGGCGGCTGCGGCGCTTACCACCGGATACGGTGTGTCTGAAGCCAAACAGACGCCCGAGGTCAAAAAGGTGCCGGTTGCCATCGACAACCTGCCACCGGAGCTGAACGGTTTCAGAATCGTGCAGATTACCGACATTCATGTCAATCCGACGTTTCGGCGGGCCAGTGTGGAGGAAATCGTAGCGGTGGTCAATACCCTTGAGGCTGATGTTGTGGCCCTGACCGGTGACTTAGTGGATGGTTCAGTCGAACAACTCGGCTATGATGTGGCGCCTCTGGCCCGGATTCAATCGGCCTCGGGGAATTTTTTTGTGACCGGCAATCACGAATACTATTCCGGTGTGGTTGAATGGGTTGAAGAAGTCAGGCGCTTGGGTTTTACGGTGCTGCTCAATGAGCATCAGGTGCTCACTCGGGGTCGGGCCAGGCTGCTGCTGGCCGGCGTGACCGACTATCGCGGCGGTAATTTTTTGCCCTCTCACCGTTCGGATGCGCAAAAAGCCTTAAACGGGTCGCCCGCAGTGGATGTGAAAATCCTGCTGGCCCACCAGCCGAAAAGCATTTTTGCGGCTGCCCGCTCCGGATACGATTTGCAAATTTCAGGTCACACCCACGGCGGCCAGTTTTTTCCGTGGAATTTACTGGTCGGCTTTGCCCAGCCTTATGTTTACGGTTTGCACACCCACGAAAACACCCAGATCTACGTCAGTCGCGGCACCGGTTACTGGGGGCCGCCGGTGCGCGTGGGGTCACCTTCAGAAATCACCCTTATCGAATTGGTTCCCGCTTAAAATTTATCTTAAAAATTGCATCACGGGTTAGGCCCGTTACCCTATTTACCCATTACATTTTTTTTATGCTGGAAAGCTGGGAGGCTAGAAGGCCGGGAAGCCTGGTAGGTCTGAGCAATGAGAAAGTCAAGTGGACGCAAATGATCAAGGCTTTCAAGCCTGCCGGCATCCCAGCCTCCCGGCAAAACATAATTTTGTTCATTTTACGAGATCCTTGGCCGGCAAACCATCAACCGGAAAACCGGCTTAACCTTCAGGTCAGGCAGGTCCGATCAGGCGGTACAACCAGCTGCTGTACAAGCCGATGGCTTCCTCCGGGCAGATTTCATGGCAGCAATAACAGCGGATACACTTGTCGTCATCGATAAAAGCGCGCTCCTTGACAAAACGGATGGCTTCCATCGGACAGCCTTCGATGCAGGTGCCACAGGCAATGCACCGGTGCCACATGACTTTGGGTCGGACGGTAAATGCATTCTTAAACATCGGTTCAATTATACGCTGATACCAGGGAGCCGGATCCAGACCGAATCTTCGGGCTGATGTGTGCGGTTGCTTAAAATCCGGCACTTTTACGTCTTTGAGGTCAGCGCCGATGATGTCGATGTCTTCGATGCGGGTGGGGGTGAGCGCGCGCTGCTCAGCTTCAACGATAATAGGGTTTTGGGCTGGATCCAGATTCATTATTTCGCCGGCGACCACATCCAGGGCCAAGGGATTGTCAGATCCCAAAAGCAAACCGACCGGCCGCGGATCTCCCGCTCCAGGGCCGTCGCCTTCCATGGCGACAACAGCATCCATAATGGTTAAGCGCGGTGAGATATATGCGGCCAGATCGAGCAGCATGCCGGCAAAGCGCCGCACGTCATTCAATTTGGCATGATAACCGGGTTTGGTTAATCCGGGGATGACTCCGAAAATGTTTTTGACGGCTCCGGTCATGCCGGTAAACACGTGGGTCTTCATTTTGCAGAGGTTAAATACGGCCTGGGCTTCATAGACCGGGGTGATAATGTCAAAATGCTTGGTGAGACGGCCCTCTGCGTAGGAAGCGGGTCTCGAAGAGGTATCCCAGTTGACTTCAATGCCAGCTTCACGAGCCGCCTGGTGCATGCCGCAGGTGTGATAAATTTTGTCTAAGGTTTTTCTGTTGTAACGATAACCGCCACCGGGCGAATCGGCGATAATGGGATGAGCCCCGCTGTCTCTGGCCATGCGGGCGACGGCCGCCACCAGAGCGGGATGCGTTGAAACCGCCGCCTCGGGCCTGGCTTCCCGCAGCAGATTGACTTTCAATACGATCTTTTCACCTTGCCGGGCAAATTGCGGCATTCCACCCATCAGCTCCATCAGACGGGACAGCTTTGCTTCGACTTCGGCATAATCTTTACACGCCACAAGATAGACTTTGCTGGCCATGCTTTTATCCTTTATGATTTAGCGCTTCGCAAAAACGGCTGCTACCACAATGTTCCCCTAGCATGCCAAAATCCGGGATCGGTGTCAAATAAATGCTGATGGTAAAGGTTACCGTGCGGCCCTTGAAACCAGACCGAATGGTTGCCGTAATGATGTGCTTATTGTTGCAGGCCGATCCTGACGGCAGCCAGAAAATCGGCTGTGCGCCATCCCCTTTTTCGATATTGGTTATACGGAATGGAAACATGCGCACAGCGTTTATACAGGCGATCACGTTCAACCAGCAGTTCAGCATAGCAGCGGGCCAGAGCTTGCGTATTTTTTTCATGGGGTTTGCGCATAAATTTGCCCCGCCACAAAACCGGACGGGGGTCGGCTCGGTAGGCGGACAACATCCGATCCTTTATTTCGAAAGGGATTTCTAAATAAACGACTGTTGTAAGGCAGCGCAGCTGATCTAAACATTTTTCTCCGGTGTAAATGACGCTGCCGGTCGTATCGATAACGATTTTTAACTGCGGGTCGAGCGCTTCGTTTTGAATCTCTGCAAAGATTTCCGCGAGCACTTTTTTTTCATACGCCAGATATCGGGCTTCGCGCTCCTGATACCCGTCTTGATAGGGAAACCCCATCCATTCGCCCAGAGACCGCAGCGTTCCATCAGCGCCTGTCAGTGCGGACCCCAGTTTCGACGAAATCCGGCGATCACAGTCGAAATGTTGAAAGCCGTGTTTGGCCAGTTTTGCCGACCAGTAGGATTTACCTGAACCGGACATAGCAATCAAAGAGAGTTTCATGCACCTAAGTTTAACCTGTCAGTTGGGTCCTGCGGTCTGCGGACCACAAGCACCGAGCAGGGGGCATCCCGAATGACCCGCTGAATCACATTTTCCCTAAAAAAGCGCAACCAGCCTTTTGGTCTTTGAGCAGGTATCACAATCACATCGATTTCCAGCTCTCGGGCTTTTTCGACAATCACACGTGCCATCGGAAAGCCGGTAACCTGGATTTCTTCGACAGCAATTGAATCTTTGATGCCGTCAGGAATCAGCTCTGATAATTCAGTTTGCTGTTTTCGGCTCCGCTGGTTCTGGACATGTTCCAAAGCGCCGGCGGCAATGCGTCCATGAACCGGATAGGGCGCTTTGACATGCAGCACAAACAGCCGGGCTTGATGCGCTTGAGCCAAAGCAGCCGCATATTGGGCGACATGCCCGGCGGCTTGTGTTAAATCAACTGGAACCAGTATGTTTTGAATCGAGATCATGTGCGATGCTTGCGCCTTTGTCCGGGTGCGCAGGATCTTTGATGATTTCAATTGACGATTTAAATCAAAAATTTGTAGTATAAACCAGAATGACGGTACTAAAAAGGATCACATTCAGCAAGGACCAACCGCATGAAAAAGGAAGACATCAAGAGGCTGGCCAAAAACGAAAATTTCATATCCGGAATTTACAATTATTGTGATCGCTGGTGTGAACGCTGCCCGTTTACCGCTCGCTGCATGAATTTTGCCATGACACGGGAGCACTCAGATGATCCTCAGACCAGTGATATAAACAATGAGAAGTTTTGGCAAAGCCTTTCTGATATTTTTAAGATGACCCGGGAGTTGATCGAAGATACCGCCGAAGAGATGGGTGTCGATCTCGATAACATCGATTTTGAAGAAACCGCCCGGGAAGAAGGCATCAAAGATAAAATTACCGAAAATCACGAGTGCTGCCAGGCTGCTAAAAAATACGATCAAATGGTCACGGAATTCTTTGAATCAGAATATGTTCCCTCACTGCAGGTCGTCGACAAGGACCATATGAACAATGCCGTTGAATTGCAAAAAAGCGATGTTTTAGACGGGCCGCCCACTCCCGATGAAATGGTTGAAATTATTCACTGGTACCAGCATTTTATATATGTCAAGCTGCTGCGAGCCGTACGCGGCACTTTGGGTAATGCCGAAGAGGAATGGGAAGATTTTCCAAAAGATTCAGACGGCTCTGCCAAAGTGGCGCTGATTGCCATTGACCGCTCCATGGCTGCATGGGGGTATATGCACCACTTTTTTCCATCTCATCAGGATCAAATTATGGCCATTATCGTACACCTTGAGCGGCTGCGCAGCCGGACGGAAACGATATTTCCACAAGCGCGGCATTTTGTGCGGCCCGGATTTGATGAGCGCTAAGATCAGTCGCAGGAGAAGCCGTGCATACCCTTTATCTGGATCAATTTAAAATCAGTATCGATCGGCACGGAGCCCAGCGCTATGTCAAAGCCAGTTATCCGGTTCGCTACGGCAGATACAGCGAGATCAAAAGCGCCGATTACCTGTTTGGGTTTAATTTAAACGGTGAAATCAAGACCATTCGCGGCCTGAATGGCAACTGGCCCCATCCGGCCGAGTGGCTCAAGCGCACCGCCGCCAATGACTGGGTGTATTATTCGGTGGGAAGATACCACCGCCTTTTTTCTTTATTGGGTGAATATTATCTGCCCTGTCTACCCTATCCGAGCAACTCACCCTGGGCGTACAAACCGTTTGCTGATGTCAATATCCAGAATGCCCTGGCAGCCGCATACCGGCTGCCGGCAGATCTGCGCCCCATGCTGGCGAACGGGATTCCGGCCAACGTCAAAGACTATCTGGGTTGTGTCGTGGAAAACGATGCCCGGACCCTTGGCTGCAAAACGGAAAAGTTGCATGATATTCTGGGGGGATCCGTTTCGGTTCTGCCGCCGGACACTCGCCATGTGGATTATGACGTCATTCCGCTGATGGTCGCTGATGGGTGTCTGTACGATTGCGGCTTTTGCTGCGTAAAATCCCGGCAACGGTTTCAGCGCCGGCCGCAGGATAATATTGAGCGTCAGATCCGGCGCTTAAAGCGGTTTTACGGTGCCGATGTGCGCAATTACAATGCCCTGTTTCTGGGTAATCATGATGCTTTGGCCGCCGGGCGTGAGACCATCCGGCATGCGGCCAGCGCGGCCTATCACGCCTTTGGGTTTGAACGCGCCTACGTCAAAAATCCCACCCTCTTTTTATTCGGCAGCGCCGATTCGCTGCTCAACGCCGGCCATCAGCTGCTTGAAGCTCTCAACCGAGCGCCGTTTTATACGTATATCAATATCGGGCTTGAATCAGCCGATGCCTCCACGCTGGCGCTCATCGACAAACCGTTGCAGCGCGATAAAATTTATGCGGCTTTCCAGAAGATGCTCGATGTAAACCGCCATTATCTGAACATTGAAGTGACGGCCAATTTTTTGCTCGGAGAGCATCTGCCGCCCGCGCACCATGATGCGCTGATTGATCTGATTCGCAGCAACCTGAGTCGTTTCTACAGCAAGGGCGCGATTTACCTGTCGCCGTTAAAAACCAGCCGCAACCACAATCAGCTGCTGCGCCAATTTGTCGAAATCAAAACCAAAAGCCGGCTGCCCGCTTACCTGTATCTGATCCAGCGATTGTAATCCGGCCTGACGGTCTTCCCGTATGCATGTCCCTTTGCAGGTGTTGTTCGCACAGGTTGCGGTATTCAATTCTTATGCACCTGACCCGCTGAAAAGAAGAAAACCTAAAGATCTCTTCATCTTTCCACTATCGTTTTTAAATTATCAAAATAATTAATCAATGATTCCGCCATTTTTTTTTGAGGAGAGGTAGACAAAACCGGAAACCGGCATTATTCTTCTCTATCAATTTTTTTCAATCTTTAGGGTGGAACTCATAAGCACAATTTATTGCTTGCCCTGTAAACGATCACGTAAAAGGAGGTACAATTATGCAATCTAAATCATTTACTTTCCCGATGGTCATTGCCATCATGCTGGTCGGTATCTTTGCCAGCACGCTTCCAGCTGCAGAGATCATCACGGAAAAAGATATTGTCGAAAAGGTAGTGCAGAAAGAAGATTTTATCAAAACCGCCGACAATTTCATTATTCTGTTTGATTCCTCAAGCTCGATGAAAGAATTTGTCAACAAAGGTACCAAACTGACCAAATACGATGTTGTCAAACAAGTCCTAACAGACCGGCAAAAAGCGTTGCCGGATCTGGATTATAATGCAGGATTGTATATATATACCCCATTTCAAGAGGTCTACCCAATGGGGCCTTATGATCCGGCAAAGTTTGCCATGGCCATCGACAGCCTGCCGGCAGAGCCTAAGGGACGAACACCCTTGCCGGATGCCATTCGTGAAATCGGGCCGGTACTGGAAAAGCTGTCCGGCAAAACGGCCGTATTTGTATTCAGCGACGGAACTTTCAACGAGCTGACGGGTGTCAAAGTGCCCGAGGTTCATACCCGGGAACTGGCTGAACAGCACGATGTCTGCTTCTATATGATCAGCAGTGCGACGACATGGCAGGCCGAAAAGCGGCTGACCGATATGGCCAAAGCCAACGCCTGCTCGCGGGTAATTCCCATCGAGGCGTTCATCAACAATCCGGAATATATGACCGGAGCGTTGTATACGGTCAAAGCATCTGCGGTTGTGGAAACAACCACCGAGGCCAGAATTGCCGGCCTCAGAGCAAATGATGGTTTATTTGAATTCAATAAATCCGATATTCGTCCGGAATTCCAAAGAGAACTGGACGAGGTGGCAACCTTTCTCAATAATAATCCGGACGCTTACGTCAAGCTGGTCGGCTACACCTGCGATATCGGCAGTGAGGAATACAACTTAGGCCTGTCCCAGCGCAGAGCGGATAGTGCTGCCGATTATCTCATGAACCGCCACAATATTACCCCGGATCGTATCGTGGTAAGCTACTACGGTGAAGCCAATCCGATTGCGAGCAATGATACCGAAGAGGGCCGGGTTAAAAACCGGCGGGTAGAAATTGCCGTCGGTGGCTTAAATTAGACTACCACCATTGCAAAATAGGGGAGAGGACCCGTTGGTCCTCTCCCAATCTCGTCCCCTTCTTCTTGTTTTTTAGTTTCCCTCTTCTTCCTTCTTCGCTTCAGATGTTCCGGAATTCGGAATTAAAGCGGGTGTCAAATCTTGAATTGTGCATTGACAGCAGCATTTCTATTGTGCTCTATGCACTTTCTTTAACGCGCCCGACTATCAGCACGCCACATGGCCAAATCTGCCAGAATAGGGCCGTTGAATGAAATAAAGGAGAAAGACCTGAAATTATGTGCTAATTTTGATGTTTCTAATTCACAATTCAAGATTTGACACCCTATACACCCCCAAGGTTTATTTTCCAAATTTATTTGTCAAAAGAGGGCGGTCATCATCGTAACCCTATAACTCACGGGGTCGTTGGATCAGAACTGGGCTTTTTCGGTGGACCCTTCCAGCGCTTCCACGGCGCTTTCGCCTCCGGTGACACAGTTCATGACCCTGTCAAAATAACCGGTGCCCACGAATTTTTGATGGGTAATGGCCATGTAGCCATCTTGTTTGCCATGCGCAAATTCCTGCTGCTGGAATTCGGAGTAGGCCTTCATGCCTGCTTTGCGGTAACTGAGGGCCAGTTCGAACATGCCCAGGTTAAGGGCGTGAAAACCGGCCAGGGTGACAAACTGAAAG